>SXHE01000270.1 GCA_005773755.1 Planctomycetia bacterium | reverse complement strand
CGGCTGTCGAGGTGCCGGCGAGCGACGTGCCCGAACCGTACCACACGCTCCTCGTCCACACGCACCACATGACCGTGACCGTGGAGCGGCACTTCGGCTCCGCGGTCGATGTGCGCGTCCTGGCCTGTGAGCGCCGCGGCGACGAGTACGCGCGCAAGATTCTCCTCGCGCTCAAAGAGAACCCGGCCCGCGTCGTCCAGTTCGGCCTTGTTCGCATCAACCTCGGCGTGTGCCCGGAGCCGGTGCGGAACGCCATCGTCGAAGGGAAGACGCCGCTCGGCCGCGTCCTCATTCAACACGACATGCTGCGCCGCATCGAACCAATCTCGTACTTGCGCGTCGAGCTGAGCGCGGCAATGGCCGCGTGGTTCGGCGCGCCCACCGGCGCGCTAACCTACGGCCGCATCGGGGTGATCTTCACCGGCGACCGCCCCGCGGTCGAGGTGCTTGAGATACTCGCTCCGCTCGTCTGAGCGCCTCACCCGTTACCGCTGAGCACGCCCGACGCGGCGGGCAGCACGACCGGGGCCAGCGCGCCCTTGCTCCCGCACACCACCTGCACCAGGTCGGGCGCGCCCACGGGCGTCGGCAGCGCGAACAGCTCGCCGTACATGTAGCCGCACCGCGCGCCGTGGAAGCCGTTGGTCGAGCGGATCAGGTGTTCGACGCGGGCGAACCGGGTCGGGTCGAACTGCGACTCATACGCCTTCACCGCCGCGATCTTCTGGTCGATGGTGTCGCTGATGTCCACCACGAACTGGCTGTGCCACGACCGCTGTTCGGCCTCGAACGGGAACGGCACGTACACCAGATGCGGCACGCGATACGGCTCGGTGCCGTCGAACCGCTCGTTCCACTTGGTGAGCTGAGAGTAGAACCGCGCGGCCTCGCCAATCAACCCGCCCTGGAGGTGGTCCGGGGACGCGCCCGGCGTCCGCCCCGCGGCCACGATGATGATGTTCGGCCTGTACCTGCGGAACTGCGTGGCGAGCGCGAACCGCGCGTCGGGGCCGTCCATGAGCACGCGGTTGGGCAGCTCGACGTTCACGCGCACCGGCACGCCGAGTATGCGCCGGGCCTCTTCCGCTTCGGCCTTGCGCGTGTCCAGCGACCCGCGCGGGGTCGGCTCCCCGCTGGTCAGGTCGAAGATGCCGACCTTGTAACCCTGCGCGACGAGCTTGGCGAGCGTGCCGCCACACAGGATTTCCAGGTCGTCCGGGTGCGGGGCGAGCGCGATCACGTCCAGGCGCTCGTGCGGTGCGTCATCGGCCACGGTGCTCACTCCACGGGGAAAACAGGTTCCGTTGGTGTACGCCGGACGTACCCGCGCGGCGGGCGCAACTTTCAGACCCGCCGAGTCGCCTTGCTGCGCACGCGGTCGGCGCTTATCTTGTACACATCAGGCCAAGTGGCCCAACGGCAGAGGCGGCCGCCTCAAAAGCGGCAGGTTGTGGGTTCGAATCCCACCTTGGCCACCTGAACGAATGGACATAACAGGACTCAGGCTGACACAAATCGGCTGGAGTTCCTTGTTGGCTCGTGAGGCGGAGAGGGTGGGAAGGGGGCAAATTGCGTTGGTTTCTACCACGGTTCCCATCTTCTCCGCCTTGTGAGCCAACCGCGCATTTACAGCCAACCAACCTGCTGCTTCGAGTTGTGACCGAACCATCGTACGGCACGTCTCGGCTTTGTTCATCTGCGCGGAACTCCCGACCGCCCGGCGAGTGATGTGCTGCATACGGTTCCCAGGAATTACGACCTTTGCGAGTCGCTACAGCGAGGGAGCGGGTAACGCGAGCCGCGCCCGTGCGGTCGCGGCTCGCGGGGTTGTTTATTCCTGGGATACGTATGAGGTACTTCGGCGCGTGCCGCAACGTCCGAAGCACTGGAGTTCACCCGGTCTTGTATGTCACTTTGTGGTGTGGTGGAGGAGTTCCGGAGCACGGTAGCGAAACGGTCGAATCGGTCGGCGACGGCCGTCCTCAGCCGCCACGGGTGATTCGTACACACATCACACCGGTCGCAGCCCCGGTCCAGCTTGATCGGTCGTGCAACCCTGGATCGGCGTGCCCTCGGTAACCAACGCTGCTGACCGCCGGAGCCGTTTCCTGGCGGCGTGACTGTTTGCCGTGCCGGGACCAGACCGGTAGGGACGCTGTGCAGCATTTGCGCCTTCGTGCGTCGGTGCTGGTCTGGCGAGTCCCTTGGCGAATGTGGATGAGCGCCGACGAATCGGCGCATTGGGCGTAGTGCTTGCAGTCGGACACGCCTCCTCTTCCCGCCGTGCTGCGCCAACCAGTTGGGAGGCGCATCATGTTCAACCGTCAAGCAGTTGCCACACTGGGTGAACCCCGGCAGATGTCCCCTCAAAAAGAACTGGGCCGCGGGTGCACCCGCGGCCCGAAATTGCAAACGTGCGTTCTCGGGATTACGAGAACAGCTCGTCTACCGGCTTGCCGTTGTCCACCAGCTTCATCGGCCGCTGGAGCTGGGTCATCACTTCCTTGTTGGGGTCGATGCCCAGTGCTTGGCAGATCGAGGCGTGCAGGTGGCTCACCTTGACCGGCCGGTCCTTGGGCTGCATCGCGTCCTCGTCGGACGAGCCGATCACCTGACCACCCTTGACGCCGCCGCCGGCGAACAGGCACGAGAACACGCCGGGGTGGTGGTCGCGGCCCATCGTCACGTTGATCTTCGGCGTGCGGCCGAACTCGCTCAGCATGACGATCATCGTCTTCTTGAGCAGGCCGGACTGGGCCAGGTCTTCGATGAGTGCGGCCAGCGCCGGGTCCATCGCGTCGCCGTGGTCGCGCATCGCGGGGAAGGCGTTGGCGTGAACGTCGAACCCGCCACGGTTCACCTGGACGAACCGCACGCCCTTCTCGACCAACCGGCGGGCGAGCAGGGCCGAGCGGCCGAACTCGGTGTCGCCGTAGCGCTCGAGCACTTCCGGTTTCTCCCTGCGGACCTCGAACGCTTCCAGCGCCGGGCTGCGCATCAGCTTCACGGCGTCGGTGAGGGCAGTCTGCGCGCCCTCGGTCTCTTCCTTCGGAAGGCTGCCGGCCTGCTTGCCGTTCATCTTCTGGAGGATGTCGAGCCGTTTCTGGCCGCGGACGTCCGTGATGCCCGACGGGAACGCGAGGTACGGGTCTTTCTCACCGGGGCGACCGACGAAGTACGCTTCGCACTTTTGGCCCAGGTAGCCGGCCTTCGGGGCCAACCCGCCGACCGTAACGTAAGCGGGCAGGTCGCCGAGCGTCTTCTTCTCGCTCACCACCACCGAGCCGATGCCGGGGTGTTGGAGGTTCGCGCTCTGGGCGTAGCTGGTTTGAAGCTGGTAGGTCGCGCGGCCGTGGTCGCCGTTCTGCCCCGCGATGCTGCGGACCAGCGCGACGTGTTTCATCTGCTTGGCGAGCAGCGGGAAGATTTCGCTGATCTGGATGCCGGCGACGCTGGTCTTGATCGGGTCGAAGTCGCCCTGCACCTCGCGGCCCGGCTTCGGGTCGAACGTGTCGATGTGGCTGCACCCGCCGCCGTTCCAGAACAGGATGACGTGGTCGGCGGAGGCCTTGCGGTCCTCGCCGGCGCGGGCCACGAGGGTCCGCACGTTCATGCCGAGGAAGGTGCCGGCCGCCGCGCCGACGAACATGCGGCGGCTCAGGCGGTACCCGGTGCAGGCGGTCGATTCGGTCTTCATGGGCAGTTCCTTGTTTGTGTTGTGTGTTCGGTGTTCAGTGAAGCCGCGCCGGCTGTTCGGCGCGGCACATGGGTTATTACGGGATGAACCGGAACTCGTTGCTGTTGAACAAGGCCCAGCGGAGGTCCGCCAGCCCTTCGGCGGGCGTGGCCGCTTCCTTAATGATGGCCTTCGCGTCGGCCAGTTCTTCGGCCGTCGGCTCGCGGGTCAGGGCCTCGCGATACACCAACTTGATGGCCGCGTCCACGTCGGCCTTCGCTCCGGTGATGAGCGGCGCGACTGGTTCCAGCGGGCCGACGCGGGCGGCCTCGTTGGTCAGTTTGCCGTTGAGCATCATCAGCGCTTGCCGCATCGACGGGCTGTGGTCGCGGCGCTCGTCGAGGGCGGCGCGGTCGGTCTGGCCGAACACGCGGAGGAAGTGCCCCACGGGAGCTGGGCTGGCCATTCGCATCGAACTGGTGAACCGTGGGTTGTCGTCCACCAGTGTCTTCACTTCCTTCGTGACGTACCGGATGCGGGTGCCGGCGGGCATTGTGCCGCTCTTCATCATCATCTCCGCTTCGAGTTCCTCCGGCGACTTCGCGGTCATCTTCTCGAGTTGGAGCAGGTCTTTCTTCTTGAGGGCGTCCTTGAAGTCCACCTCGATGCCCTTCTCCAAGTCGTAGGCCCCGGCCTTCATCGCGGGCATGGCCGGCATCGCCGGTTTGGGGTCGCCCAGGCGCGGCGGCTTCACACTGCCGGGGTTCTTCGGGTCTTCCTTCACCGCGACCGCGACCTGCGTGTAGGTGATGACCGTGGTGACATTCTCGCCCGGGCGGTGCTTCGGGGTGAACAGGTGCCCGGCCTGCACGATGCTGTCGAACAGCGCCTCGCTCCCCATGCGGCGGGCGGGGGTGGCGGTGAACGCCTTCTCCGCGGCCAGCCGGTCGATGGCCGGCACGGTGCCCAACAGGTGACCGCGCTGGTACGCCTCGGTGCGCACGATGGTCGCCACGAGGAACCGGAAGTCGTACCCGCTGGCGACGAACTCGTCGGCGAGGAAGTCGAGCGTCTTCGGGTGGCTCGCGGGGTTGTCGTTGCGGAAGTCGTCGATCGGGTTCACGAACCCGCGGCCGATCAGTTCGGCCCACACGCGGTTCACGAACGCGCGGGAGTAGAACCGGTTCCGCGGGTCGGTCACGGACTCGGCCAGCTTGCGGCGCAACTCGCTCGCTTTGTACAGGTCGCCCTCAAGGTCGAGCTTCTTCATCGCAGCCTTGATCTCTTCGGACACGCCCTCGAGCGGGTCCGCCTTCTTGCCGGTGCCGCCACCGTCAATCAGGTCGTCGATGTTCGTGCCCTTCGCCGCGGCCTTCGCTTTCGCGTCGGCGTCCTGCCACTCGCGGAGCGCCTTCATACGGGCGAGATGCTTGTTCGGGCCGTCGGCCTTGTCCATCTCGAACGGGAACTTAGCCGGGACCGCCTTGCGGGGCTTGCCCTGAGCCTTCGTCTCGGGCGGCCACATGATCGCGGTCTCGGTGCGCTCGTTCAAGAAGATGCCGAGGATCTGCATCTTCACGCGGTGCTCGACACGCTGGGTTTTGCCGAAGAACGCGGCGAGGTCGTAGAAGTCTTCCTGGCTCCACACGTCGAACGGGTGGTTGTGGCACTGGGCGCACGAGATGCGCACGCCCATGAAGAGTTGGGAGGCCGCGCCCGTGAGGGCGTAGGGGTCGGCGTCGTCGCCGAGGATGAAGCCGGTTTCCGGCTGGCTGCCGGCACGACCGGAGGCCGCTAGCAACTTGCGGGTGAGCACGTCGTAGGGAACGTTGTTCCGCACGGCCTGGTGGACCCACGCTTGAAGCGCCGGCCCGCCGTCGGAGCCGTAACGAACGCGGAACAGGTCGCTGTAGAAAATGGCCCAGCGGTCGGCGTACTGGTCGCGGGCCATGAAGTCTTCGATGGCCTTCGCACGGCGCTCGGTGGCCGGCCACGCCATGTACTTCGTGATCTCGGCGTCGGTCGGGATGCGACCGTTCAGGTCAACGGAGACCCGGCGGAGGAACGCAAGGTCTTCGACCAGTGGGGCGACTTGCGTCTTGACCCCACCGTTCTCTTCGGCGAGCAGCTTGTCGATCGCGCGGGCCGTGGCCGCGGGATTCGCGGCCGGTGGCGCGGGCGGCGGTGCCGCCAGAGCGGGTGCCGCGCACAGTGCGAGCACCGCGACGGAAAGTGAGTACAGGCGAACTTTCATTCGTCACCTCGCCAAGAAGCGCCCGGCCCTGGGAAGGGCAAAGCGGGTTGTCGGTCGGTTACTGCGGGCGTTCGTCTTCGACCACGTGCACCATCTCGCCGCCGGCCTCGCTCACCTTCGCGATCAGGTCTTCGAACGTGGCGGCGAGTGTGTCCTTGTGGATTTTCAGCAGTACGGCGCGGTCGCCTGGTGGGGAGTCTCCGAGTTCGGCCTGCACGAGCGCGGTCAGATTCAACAGGCCGACCTGTTTACCGTTCAAATATACCTTACTGTCTTCGTCCACCGTTAGCGAAACCTTCGCTTTTACGACGACTTTTGCGCCGGACGCCTGTGCCGGCTCCCATTTGATCTGGGTCTCGTCCTGCATCTTCGCCAGGATGAGGAAGAACAGCACGAGGTTGAAGACGATGTCGGCCATCCCCACGAATGGGGGCACCGCCTCCAGTTTTCGCCGCTTGAACTTCATTCCAACTCGCCCCGTGCGAAGCCTTGCGGCTTTACTTGACGATCACTTCTTTGTCCACTTCGACCTGGAGCGTTACGACGCCGCCGGCTTCCTCGATCGCGCCCGTCACCTGAATCCAGTGGCTGTAGGGCGTGTCCTTCGCGCTCTTGACCTCGACGATCTTGTCTTCGGGCTTGGCCTTGTTGACCAGCAGCGCGGCGAGCTTGGTTTTCAGTTCCGGCACCGGCATCATGGCCCCGTTCAGCGACACAGTCGTGCGCGTCATTGCCACTTCGACGTTCTGCTGTTTGGCCTCGCTCGGCTTGGCGTCGCTCTGCGTGCTGGGTACCTGCTGCGGCTTCCCCTTCTGCTCTTTCGCGCTCGACGCGCACACCACGAAGAAGATGAGCAGGTTGAAGGCCAAGTCGGTGAGGAGGTTCATCACCCAGGCGGCGTGCGCGGCCCCCTTCCCGGTCGCGGGTCCGGCGGCCATCAGGTGCCCCCCTTCGCGAGGGCCGGCGGCGCGTTCGGGGCCGCATTGTCGCCGGTTCCGGGGGCCAACTGCAAGATCAGCGCTTCAACCAGTTCGGTCGCGGTCTCTTCCGCTTCCAGAATGTGCGCGCTCACGACCGAGGTGAAGTAGTTGAAGAACATGTACGCCGGGATGCCGACCATCAGCCCCCACACGGTGACGATCAGTTTCACCTTGATGCCGGCCGCGGCCACCTTGATGATGTCCATTTCCTTGCCCATCGACGCGATCCCCTCGAACATGAGCACCATGCCGACGACCGTGCCGAGCGAGCCGAGCATCGGGGCCACGGTCGCGACCGTCGAGAGGATCGGCAGGTTCTTCTCCAGCGCCGCGGTGATGTGAGAGCTGTAGTCCTCCATCGCCTTGACCACCTGCTCCTCGATCTTGGTGGGGTCGTAATTCAGTTTGCGGAGCAGTTTGTACCGGTGGATGCCGACCGCGAGGATCGCGGGCACGGGGCCGTGCGACCGCGAGCACAGCTCGACGGCTTCTTCGACCTTGTCCTGGTGGAGCAGGTCGAGCACCTGACGGCGCAGCGCCTCGGCATCAATGGCGATGAGCCGCAGCGCGCGGAACCGCTCGATGATGACACCCGCCCCGATCACCGCCAACAGCAGGATCGGCCACATGAACGGCCCGCCGTCGATCATGTAGCCCATCGCGCCGGCGCGCCACCACTCGTTATCGGCAAACAGCATCTGTAATTAGTGTTTGGTGTGTAGTGTTTGGTGTTCAGTGTCCCACGTTCGACCGGGCCGCGAAACGACGCGAGCCAGCGATCAAAACACGAACCACGAAACACCAAACACGAACTCAGTTCTTGTCCAGCCCGCTGGACGCTTCCTCGAACTGGCGGAGCATTTCCGGCAGGGCCAGACGGCCGCGGGCGTACTTCGCGGCCTCGGTCGCCGGGTAGTCCCAGCGGCACTTGTTGTAGCTCTCGAACGCCTTCTTCATGTTGTTCGCGGTGCGGTAGCTCTCGCCCGCCCAGAACATCGCGTCGGCGGCCAGCGCGTCTTCGCGGAACGTCTTCACGAACTTGTCGAACGTCTCCGCGGCCTTCGCGTACTGCTTGTCCTTGTAGTAGCACTGGCCTACGCGGAACGCCATCTTCGGCCCCCACTTGTGCCCGTCGAACTTCTCCAGGAACTTCTCGCCCACCTGCGCCGCGACCTTGTAATTCTCGGTCTTGCTGTAGAAGTGCTCGCTGATGCGCACCATCACGTTCGCGATCAGCGGGTTCTTCGGGTATGTCGCGGCCAGCGTCACGTACGCCTCAAGCGCCTGATTGAACTCGCCGGCGTCCTCGTAGCTCTGGGCGAGTTTGAACTGCGCGTCCGGAGCGAGGACGTGGTCGGGGTACTGCTTCACGATCACCTGGTACGCGGCCACCGCTTCGCCGTACTGCTTCAGCTCTTGGGCGAACTGGCCGAGCAGGTACGACACGCGCGGCGTGTATTTCGGGTTCGGGTAGTCCTCCATCACCTCGCGCAGCACCCGCCGGCCGGACTCCAGCGCGGCCTTCGCGTCGGCCTCGCGACCGAGCGCCTTGTGGCTCTTGAACAGCTCGAAGTGGCTCTCCGCGATGTGGAACTGCGTCTCGACCGCGAGTTGTTCCTCGGAGAACACCTTGCTGAACGCCTGGAGCTTGCCGTCGGTGCCGATCACCACCGCGACCGTGGCCGACGAGACGAGTTTGCCGTCCGACGTGCTGGCGGCGCGCTCGTCGGCGTAGGTCACTTCGATGGTGTCGCCGAAGTAGCACTCCAGTTCGGGTGTTTCCGGCTTGATGTTGCCCGCGGTCGGCTTCTCGACGGGCTTCAACAGCACCGAGCCGGTGAAAGTGCCGCTGTGGGCCAGCGTCTCGACCAGCTCCACGGTCTCGTCTTCGCCGCGCTTGGTCTTGATGCGCACCTTGATCTTGTCGCGATCCGGGCCGCGGTCGGCGTCGAAGTCCACCACCTTGAGGTACAGCCGCTCGCCGACATGCACCGCGGTGATGTCCTTCTGGTACTCAGAGTCGGCGCACACCAGTTTGCCGTCGGTGATGAGCCGGGCGCTCGCGGTCAGCGGCGTGGGAGCCGCCGCGCCGGGTCGCTTGTCGTCCTTGTAGATGACCTCGATCAGGTCGGACCCGTTCAGGTTCAACACGCGGGTCACGAGCGTCTTGTCGCGCCCGCCCTTCCCGTCGTCGCCCATCTCTTCCTTTGTTAGCACGGGGCCGCCGATCAGGTCGCGCGGCATCGTGGCCGTGAGCGGCACGAGTGACGAACTCGCCTTGCCGCCCAGTTGCAGGATAACCTGACCGGTGAACCGGCCTTCGAGCAACGCGATGCCGGGGCGGTCCACCGCGCCCGTGCTGCTGAGTTGTCGGTCTTCCAGCACGCACTCGACATCGACCTCCGCGCCACTGGTGGTCTTCAGCTTCACGATCACCTTGCTGCGGCTGTCCTTCGCGGCGTCGCGGTCGATCACCTCCACGGTGAACGGGGCCTCGAACGCGACCCCCGCGACGTACTTCGGATCGACCGACGCGGGCGAGGCGGGCAGGTAGCGGAGGATCGGCACCTGGTCGATTGCCGGGCTGCCGGGCACCGGTTCCGGGCGCGTGGCCCGCGTCTCGATGACGCGCACGCGTCCCGCGGTCGGTTCGTTCACGTACACCACCGACTCGCGGAGCGCCGGGTGGCCAGGCACCGTGTTCTGCTGGTCGATGTACCGGATGTAGACGCGGTCACCGGCCTTCACCACGATCTTGCCCTCCGCCGGAACCGCGGACGTGTCTACTTCCTTCGTGAACGTGCCGGTGTTCTCGCCCGTCTCGATGGCCTCCAGTTCGACCGGCGGGCCGTTGTTCACGGACACCACCACCTTGATCTTGTCCGCGGCGACGGTCGCGTCCTGGTCGAAGTCTGTGACCTCGATCACGATCCGCTCGCCGGGGTCGATGCGGAGCAGCTCCTTGCGCACGGTGTAGACGTCGCCCGCGGTCGTCTTCATGAAGTCGTAGGCGATGGCGGTGATGCTGGCATTGTGATAGGTCGCGGTCAGCTTGCCCGTGAGGAGCCGCGCGCCGCCGGTCGTGTTCACCTCGTCGATGTAGGTCGCCGTAACCACGTCGCCGCCGGCGATCTCGAGCACGTCGTTGGTCGCCAGCGACAGCAGGTCCGTCTCCGTGGGGATGTGGAGCACCTTCTTCTCGCTGTCGCGGATCTCGATGTGGTTGACCGCGACCGCCTCGCCGCGGTCCTCGTGGATGACGGTGCGCAGGTGCCGCACGCTCAGCGCGGGGAACTTGACGTCCCACGACGTGCCTTCTTTGTCCGCGACCGCTTCGCCCAGTGCGCGGGGCGAAGCGGCGACCTTCGCTTCTGGGCGCTCCAGGTCGAAGTCGGTCGCGCGGAACGGGGTCGTTGTTACCTGTTCGGTCGTCGCGTCGCCGGTGGCCCAGCGCGCCTCGAGCGTGTTGGTGTTCGCGCCGGCCGCGGCGAACACGGTGACGACGTGCGTGCCGGCGTCGAGGTACACGTCCACGAATCGCGCGCCGGGGCCGACCGGCAGTTCGAGCCGTCCGTCCACCATCACCGCGGTCTTGTCGCCGATCACCTCGATCCGCGCGGCCCCGGTCTTTGGCTGAACGAGCTTGCCGTGCCACACGATGGCGGTCGGCCGCTTGGCCTTATCGTCGGGCTGGCGGATCCAGTACATGTCGCCCGCGCGGCCCTCGGCCGTGGCCTTCACGTTCTTCGTGAGCGCGACCACCTGATCCCATGTCGTGTACCCGGCGGCGGGTGTACCCTCGAAGATGCGCGCGGCCATCGGGCCGACTTCGCCCGCGACCAGCACCACCTTCGGATCGGGGTGCGTGCCCGCGAGCCGGAACCACAGCCGCCCGTCGTCGCTCCCTTCGAGCGTCATGCGGATCGGCGCGTTGCGCATCGGGTCCGGTGTCCAGACCGAGACACTGTCGGTGCGCTTCAGGTCTTTCATGTCGATGCTGAGCACCTTCGGCGTGACACCGTCCGGCTCGCTCAGCCACGCGGTCTTGCGGTCCTGGTCAATCGCCATGCGCGGGCGGTGGTCGATGGCGG
>SXHE01000269.1 GCA_005773755.1 Planctomycetia bacterium | reverse complement strand
ATGGGCCGTGAACATCTTGTGCGACACGATCCGCGAGGTGCTCGACGCCGCGAAGCTGTCGGTCGAGGACATCTCCCTGTTTGTGGTGCATCAGGCGAACATCCGCATCATCAACGCGGCCATCGACTCGCTGCACATCCCGCGGTCGAAGGTGTTCAACAACCTGGAGAAGTACGGGAACACGTCGGCCGGCAGCATCCCGCTGGCGCTGGACGAGGCCGCGGCGGAGGGCCGCGTGAAAAGAGGCGACCTGATCGTGCTCAGCGGCTTCGGCGCGGGCCTCGCCTGGGGCACCGCCGTCCTGCGGTGGTGACATCTCAGCCGCTTGCGGCTTCGCGGGCGCGTGGCTTGCGGGTATACTCGGTGCCACCGGCGGGCTGACGCCGCGCCGCTCGCGAGGTTGCCATGCACAAGCACCCCGACGCCGACGCCTTCATGCGGGCCTGCCTCGACAACCCCACCGACACGACCACCCGCCTCGTCTTCGCGGACTGGCTCGAAGACACCGGCATCCCCCACAACACCGCCTGGGCGCACTTCATCCGCGCGAAGATCGAAGCCGACCAACACGCACCGGACAGCCCCGAGCGCCGCGCCCTCGACTACAAGGCTGACTGGCACGCCCAATACATCCGCGCGAAACTCACGGTCTGCGCGAAGGTGTTCGCCGCCCACCCAGGGACACTACTTCAACTCCTACCCGTGGAAAACATCGTTGTACGTCTCAACGGCTTCAAGCCGAACCTGGTCCTGAAACAACTGTTCCCACACCAATTCCTGGCGGCCTACAACACAGTGCCGTTCGCACTCGTCGAGCAAACCGTTTTTCTCGCGGTGAACGATCCCCGGAACCGCGAACAAGTGGCGGCAGATCTCTCGGCACTCTATGGCCTGTATTTTGTGGCAGTTCTTGCATCACCCACGGACATCTCGCACGTGATCGCCGAACACTTTCCCCCGTCCGTCGGAAGGATCATTAGCGTGAGTTCGGCCCTTTCGTAATCTCCGAACCCTTGCCCTTCCCCTTGTGTCCGTGGTTTCGCCGATGTACGAGCTGTTTGAACACACCGCCGACTTGGGGCTGCGGGCGACCGCACCGGACCTCTCTTCGCTGTTCGCGGAGATGGGGCGGTGCCTGCTCGCCAGCGTCGTCGAAGAGCCGGCGAGCGTGCGGGCGGCGCAGGATGTGCGGATCGAACTCGCGGGCACCGACCGCGAGTTCCTGCTGTTCGACTGGCTCAAAGAGTTGCTGCTGCGGTTCGAGACGGAACAGATGCTGTTCGCGTCGTTCGACGTGGCCGTGACCGACACCGGCCTCACCGCGACCGCCCGCGGCGAGCACTACGACCCCGACCGGCACGCGCTGGCGCACGAGGTCAAGGCGATCACCTATCACGAGCTAAAGGTGGTCGAACACGAAGGCGGTTGGCTCGCGGAAGCGATTGTCGATATCTGAGGTTGTCATGGCGAAGGAAGGCTACACCGGGCCGCTGGAACACATCGGCTGCTGCTGTCACCGCATCCCCACCAGCTATAAGGCGGGCATGCGCGTGCCGGGGCACATCTACGCCAACGACACGCTCCTGGAGCAGCTCCGCAAGGACCAAGCGCCGGAGCAGGTCGCCAACGTCGCCACGCTGCCGGGCATTCAGGTCGCCAGCATCGCGATGCCGGACATCCACTGGGGCTACGGGTTCTGCATCGGCGGCGTGTGCGCCACCGACCCGGCCGAGGGCGGCGTCGTGTCCCCCGGCGGGGTCGGCTACGACATCAACTGCGGCGTGCGGTTTGTGAAGACGAACCTGTTCCTTGAGGACGTGAAGCACCGCATGCGCGAGCTGGTGCGCGAACTGTTCGAGACCGTGCCCAGCGGGGCCGGGCGCACCGGCAAGTACAAGTTCGACGCGGTGGACACGCGCCGGCTCATGGGCGAGGGGCCGAAGTTCGTCATCGGCCGCGGGCTGGGCGTTGAGCGCGACCTCGACCACACCGAGGCCAACGGGTTCATCGACGGCGGCGACCCGGAGCAGGTGAGCGACCACGCGGTGAAGCGCGGCGCGGAGCAGTGCGGCACGCTCGGCAGCGGCAACCACTTCATGGAAGTGCAGGTCGTCGATAGCGTGTTCGACGCCGATGTTGCAAAAGTGTTCGGGTTGGAGCTGAACCAGATTTGCGTGATGATCCACAGCGGGAGCCGCGGGCTTGGCTACCAGGTGTGCGACGACGCGCTTGCCACGTTCCGCAACTGCCCGGAGAAGTACGGCTTCGAGCTGCCGGACCGCCAGCTCGCGTGCGCCCCGGCCGATTCGCCGGAGGGCCGCAAGTACATCGCCCAGATGCGGGCCGCCGCGAACTACGGCTTCTGCAACCGGCAACTGCTCATGCAGCAGGCCCGCGAAGTCTTTTCCGGCGTCTTCGGCCGGTCGTGGGAAGACCTCGGCATGGAGCAACTGTACGACGTGGCGCACAACCTCGCGCAGCTGGAAGAGCACACCGGCGAGGGGAAGAAGAAGATGGTTGGGGTTCACCGCAAGGGCGCGACGCGGGCGTTCCCGGCGGGGCACCCGGAAGTGCCGGAGGCGT
>SXHE01000268.1 GCA_005773755.1 Planctomycetia bacterium | reverse complement strand
GACGGAGGTACTTGCCGTCTTCGGTCTGCACCTCGACCAACTCGCCCTGGGCGATGAACGACGGCACCTGGATCACCAACCCGGTTTCGAGCGTGGCGGCCTTCGTCTGGGCCGCGGCCGTCGCGCCCTTGATGCCGGGTTCCGTCTCGATCACCTTCAGCGTCACCGTCTGGGGCAGTTCCATCGAGAGCGCGCGGCCGTCGTGGAACGTGATCTTCACGTCGTCGTTCTCGCGCAGGTACTTCATCATGTCGCCGACCATGTCGCCCGACAGCGTGACCGGCTCGAACGACTCCTTGTCGACGAACACGAAGTCGTCGCCGTCCTTGTACGAGTACGAGTAGTCCTTGGTGTCGAGGAACACCACGTCGACCTTGTCGTCCGGGTGGACCCGCTCCTGCGTGATCGACCCCGTCGTCATGTTTTTGAGCTTGAGGTACAGGATCGCGCGCCAGTTGCCCGGCGTGTTCAGGTCGCGGTCGAGGCAGTAGTGGAGGGTGCCCCCCATGTTCAGCACCATGCCGCGCCGGATGTCGATCATCTTCGTAGACGCCATTGGAACCTCTGGCTGGGGGGCTCTGCGGTCCGTGCGGAATGCCCCGGTTGTGTGAAACGCTCAACGGTTGTTCTAGCAGGCGCGCGCGAATCGGGGAAGGAGCCGCTTGCGGCTTCGCGAGGGGTGGGTTTCTTCGCGCCACGCGCCTACACTGCCCTTCACCCACGACACTCCAGAGGGTCACTCATGTTCGCGCTCTCCCGCGTTCTCGCCCCCGCGCTGTTCGCCGCGGCGGTCGCCGCGCTGCCACTTTCCGACACGCGCGCCGACGGGCCGAAGGACAACCTCGTCGACAACGTGCGGCCGGTGCCGCCGGTCGGAAACAGCATCCCGGACGCCGACCGCGCCGAGATCAAGAAGGGGCTGGACGAACTCCAAACGCTCATTAAGGCCGCGGGCAAGCACGAACTGCTGCCCGATGTGCTCATCTACGAGAAGGCCGTGCGCTGGGCGCTCGACTACAAGGAGATTTACGACCCCGCGCCCGGTAAGGACAAGAAGGCCCCAATCCCCGCGGGGAAGGTGAAGAAGGTGCTCGCGGCGGGCCTCGATCGCGCGAAGGCGCTCAAGGAGGGCAAGACCCCGTGGACGACCCAAACCGGCCCGGTGCTGCGCGGTTACAAGTCCAAGATCGACGGCAGCGTGCAACCGTACTGGCTCGTCGTGCCCGCCGAATACGACTTCAAGGGCGAGAAGAAGCACCGCCTCGACTTCTGGTGGCACGGGCGCTACGAGGGTACCGTCGAATCGGATTTCATGGCGAACGCGCCCGGCGCGGGCGGCATCATCCCCGCGCCCGGCGCGCTGATCCTGCACCCGTTCGGCCGGTTCAGCAACGCCAACAAGTTCGCGGGCGAGATCGACACCTTCGAGTGCCTCGCCCACGCGAACGCGCACTACCGCATCGACGGGACCCGGTTGGTCGCACGCGGGTTCAGCATGGGCGGGGCCGCGTGCTGGCAGTACGGCGCGCACTACCCGACGCTGTGGGCCGCGTGCGCGCCCGGTGCCGGCTTCAGTGAGACCCCGGAGTTCCTCAAGGTGTTCCAGAACGAGAAGCTCGAACCGACCTGGTACGAGCAGAAGTTGTGGCACATGTACAACGCCAGCGACACCGCGGTGAACTTCTTCAACCTGCCCACGGTCGCCTACAGCGGCGAGAACGACAGTCAGAAGCAAGCGGCCGACGTGATGGCCCGCGAGTTCAAGAAGGTCGGGCTGGAACTGAAGCACGTCATCGGCCCGAAGACCGGCCACAGCTACGAGAAGGACGCGAAGGTCGAAGTGAACAAGCTGATCGACGCCTTCGTGGAGAAGGGGCGCGACCGGTTCCCGAAGGAGTTCAAGTTCACGACGTACACGCTCCGCTACAACCAGGGCCCGGGCCTGCGCGTCGACGCGCTCGAGAAGCACTGGGAACCCGCCCTCGTTGAGGGTAAGCGAACCGCACGCGGGCTGAGTGCCAAGACCAAGAACGTCGCCGCGCTGACGGTGTACGCCCCCGGTCCCCTCGACACACTCTCGCTGAACATCGACGGCACGCCGATCCTCCTTCCGGCGCTCAAGAAGGCCGATGAGGTTCTTGTGGTCGCTCTGTTCAAACAGGACGGGAAGTGGACATTCTCTCTGAAGCCCGTGGAGCCGAAGGGCCTACAGAAGGTTCACGGCTTGCAAGGCCCCATCGACGACGCCTTCATGTCGTCGTTCCTGATGGTGAAGCCGAGCGGTCGGCCGATGCACTCCAAGACCGCGGAGTGGGCCGAGAAGGAGATGAAGCACGCGACCGAGCACTGGCGCAAGCAGTTCCGCGGCGACGCGCCGATGAAGGCCGACACCGACATCACCAAAGACGACATCGCCAACAGCAACCTGATCCTGTGGGGCGACCCGATGAGCAACGCGGTGCTGGCGAAGATCGCGGACAAGCTGCCGGTGAAGTGGACCGACAAGGGCGTGACGGTCGGCAAGGACACCTACAAGCTGGGCGAGCACGTCCCGGTGCTGATCTACCCGAACCCGCTGAACCCGAAGAAGTACGTCGTGCTGAACAGCGGGTTCACGTTCCGCGAGTACGACTACCTGAACAACGCGCGTCAGGTGTCCAAGCTGCCGGACTACGCGGTGATCGACATCACCACGCCGCCGAACTCGCGCTTCCCCGGCAAGGTGGTGCGGGCCGGCTTCTTCGGCGAGAAGTGGGAACTGCTGGACAACGACGGGAAGTGATTGCGGAGCTGTGAAGCCCCCTTACGTAGCACCCAGGTGAGGGGGCGCGCTCCGCGCTCCCGGTCGCGCATCACAACAACGGAACCCGGTGACGAGCGTGACAACTCACCCCGCATCCCTTACCTCTCACCCGTCCGCTTCGCCGTGGCGCTGGTGGGTGTGCGGGGCGATGATGTTCGCCACGCTGCTCAACTACATGGACCGGCAGGTGCTGCCGCAGATCGCGACCGAACTGAAGGACACCTACGGCATCGACGACGCCCGCTACGGCACCGTTGGCCGCAACTTCGCGTGGGCGTTCGCGCTCGGCTCGATCTTCTTCGGCTTCATCGCGGACCGCATCGGCCCGCGGCTGTTGTACCCCGTCGTGCTCGTCGGTTGGTCGGTCGCGGGGTTGGCGACGCCGCTCATGCGCGACCCGCAATGGACGCGGCTCGTCGAAGACCCCGCCGCGCCCGGCAGCGGCCCGTACCACTGGCTCCTCTGGTGCCGCACGCTCCTCGGCTTCTTTGAAGCCGGGCACTGGCCGTGCGCGCTCCTCACCGCGCGGCAGATTCTCAGCGCGAAGGACCGACCGCTCGGCAACGGCCTCCTGCAAAGCGGGGCGTCGCTCGGCGCGATCCTGGTGCCGTTGTACGTGATGCTCGTGCGCAAGCTCGGCGGCGGGTGGGAGGTGGCGTTCTGGACCATCGGCGCGGTCGGGCTGCTATGGGTTCCGCTGTGGCTGACGCTGGTGCGCCGCGGCGACCTCGATCACAGGCCGCCTCATCGCCACGAAGAGCAAGAGGACGAACTCGATTTCCTCCCGCCACCGCCCGCCCCCGAAGCCGCCCAACCGTTCGACTTCGCGCGGTTCGTGCGCGTGTACGCCACGCTGTTCGCGGTGATTCTGGGCATCAGCGTGAGCTGGCAGTTCATCCGCGAGTGGATGCCGAAGTACCTGAAGGAGGCGCGCGGGTACTCCGCGGACGCGGCGGACCTGATCGTGCCCGTGTACTACATCTCGGCGGAACTGGGGTGCTTCGCGGCCGGGGCGCTGGTGCTGTGGCTGGTGGGCCGTGGGCGCGAGGTGCATTCCGCGCGCGTCACCAGCTACGCGCTGTTCGCCTGTATCACCGCGACGGCGGCGCTGGCCCCGTACAGCGCGGGCTGGCTCGGCGTGGCGCTGCTGGTGCTGGCCGGCGCGGGCATTCTGGGCCTGCACCCGATCTACTACGCGCTCACGCAGGAGTTGCCGGCGAAACACATGGCCTTCCTGTCGGGCCTGCTCGCGGCGTGCGCGTGGTTCCTGGTCGGCGCGGTGCAGAAGGCGATGGGCGAACACATCAAGGCCACCGGCAGTTACGACGTCGGGTTCGTGTGGGCCGGACTCGCCCCGTTAGTGGGGCTGGTGGCGCTCCTGGTGCTGTGGAAGCCGGCGCGGGCGGCTACTTGACCTTCGGGAACGGGTCGCCCGCGGGCCACGCCTTCACCGTGTTCGCGGCCTCGTGCATCAGCGGGTCGATCAGGTCGGCCGGGCGCTTGTCGTCCGGGTTCGCGTCGGTGTTGAACAGCACGGCCCAGTTCAGCCCGTCGGACCGGCGCACCAGCAGCGCGCTGGTGCCGGCGATCAGCCCCGTGTGCCAGGTGTTCGCGCGCCCGGTGTTGCCGACGGGCCGCACCATCCACCCGCACCCCAGGTACGCGGCCCGCGGTTTGCCGTCGGCCTCGGTGCCGGCCGCGCCCGTCGGCCGTGTCCACATCTCCGTGATCGAACCCGCGGACAGCAGCGGCGACTTGGTGCCGTAGTCGAACGCGCTCGCGAACCGCACCAGATCGACGGCCGACGCGACCCAGCCGCCGTGCGCCTCGAACCCCTCGACGTTCATCCCGCCGTCCGGCCACGGCACCAGCTCCCCGACCTTCGGCGGGTACAGGCACCGGCCGCGCGAATCGGGGCGCGCGTCGTAGTAGCTCGCCTCGCTCGCGGTCCGGTTCTGCGGCAGCGCCCGGCCCAGCGCCATCCCGGTGATGCCGAGCGGCGCGAGGACGTTCTTCTTGACCCACGGCTCGTACTTCGCGCCGGTCACGGCCTCGATGACGCGCCCGAGCACGAGGTAGCCGAGGTTCGAGTACACCGCTTTCGTGCCGGGATCGAAGTCGAGCCGCGCGCCCATCATGTACCGCACGACGTCGTCCGGCGTCGGCGGGCCGGCGAGCTTCATTTGATCGGTGATGCGCCCGGGAATCCCGATCGGGTCGAACCCGCCCGTGCGGTCGCGGTCCCAGCCGCCGGTGTGCTGGAGGCACTGGCGGATCGTGACTTCGGCCCAGCGCGGATCGGGCTTCGCGTCTTTGTGCGCGAACGGCTTCAGCGCGATGTGCTTCAGAACGGTGTCGTCCAGCGCGAACTTCTTCTGCTCCGCCAGCATCATCACCGCGACACCGGTGAGCGGCTTGGAGACGCTGGCGATGCGGAACCGGGTGTCGGCCCGCACGGGCAGCTTCTTCTCGACGTTCGCGCGACCGAACCCGCGGGCGTAGACGAGCTTCCCGCCGCGCGTGACGGCGACCGCCGCGCCCGGCACGCGGTGCGTTTCGAGGAACCCGTCGAACAGCTTGTCGAACGGGGCGAGGTCGTCGGCCCCGCGCGCGGGAAAGGCGCTGGCGGCGAGGGCGGAAACGAGAAACGCGCGGCGTGAAGTCGGCATGAGATCATTGTGGGCGCACCGCGCGGGCGCGAACAGCCCGCGCCCGCGGTCGGTTCTGCTATAATTCCCCTTCGTTCGTCCGCGCCCGTGTGTTATCGAGCACCCTTCACCCATGAAAATCGTCAATTACCCGCACCCCGCCCTCCGGGTGAAGGCCAAGCCGGTCGCCGCCATCGACGCGGACGTGCAGAAGGCCGCCGCCGAGATGCTGGAGATCATGTACAAGCACGACGGCTTGGGGCTGGCGGCCCCGCAGGTCACGCTCGACTACCAACTGATCGTGATGAACTTCGCCGGCGACCACGAGCGCCCGGACCAGCAGTGCGTCGCGATCAACCCGGTGATCGTCGAGAAGAAGGGCGCGGTCGTCAACGACCGCGAGGGCTGTCTCAGCTTCCCCGGCCTGTACCAGAACGTCCGCCGGTTCAAAACGGTTGTCGTGCAGTTCTACAACCTCAAGGGCGAGCTGTGCCAGATGGAGAGCCACGACCTCGCGGCCCGCGTCTGGCAGCACGAACTCGACCATCTCAACGGCACGCTGTTCATCGACGTGATGGGTTCGCTCGGCCTGGCGCGCAGCCAGAAAGACTTGGAGAAGTTCATCGCCGATTTCGAGAAGGCGAAGAAGAAGGGCGACCTGCCACCGGGCCTGGAACCGAAGATGTGAGAATTGGCCCGCAGATGACGCAGACTTCGACGCAGATGAAATCAGATAAAGACAGAAGCAGGGTTTGAAACTGGTTCTCTGCCTGATCTTATTTCATCTGCGTCGAAGTCTGCGTCATCTGCGGGCCGTTCCGAGGAATCGAATGCAAATTGCGATGATGGGAACGGGGACGTTCGCGGAGCCGACGTTCGAGGCGCTGATCACGGCGTTCGGCGGCGACGTGGTCGGCCTCGTCACGCAGCCGGAGCGCGACACCGGCAACAAGCGCGGCAGCACCCGCCAGACCGGGAAGGGCATGGCGAACATCGCTCGCGCCGCCGGCGTTGCGGTCGCGCAGCCGGAAAGCATCAACACGCCCGAAGGCCTGGAGCTGCTTCGCGCGATGAAGCCGGATTTGCTCGTCGTCGCGGCGTATGGGCAGATTCTCTCGAAGGACGTGCTCTCTGTTCCGACACGCGGCACGATCAACGTTCACGCCTCACTGCTACCGAAGTACCGTGGCGCGGCCCCGGTCGCCTATGCGATCCTCGGCGGCGACGCGCAAACCGGCGTGACCATCATCAAGGTGACGCCCGGCCTCGACTCAGGCGACATGATCCTGCAAGAAGCACTCGACATCCTCCCCACCGACACCACCGGCACGCTCGAAGCGCGGCTCTCCACTCTCGGTGCGCGCCTCGCGGTCGAAGCCGCTCGCGGCTTCGCAACCGGCAGCGCGCTGGTGGGCACGAAGCAAGACCCG
>SXHE01000267.1 GCA_005773755.1 Planctomycetia bacterium | reverse complement strand
TGGTCGGTGGACCGGAACGACCGGGCGGTCGGCGTGAACTGGCGATTCACCACCGCCGATGCCCGGATCAAACTCCGACGACTCTACCCCGCTGTTCAAAATAGTTGACCTACTAGGCAACATAGCAGCAGGAGTTGCGAACCGCGTTGCAACTCCGCGTCTAGTTCACGAAGATAGCCCCAATGAGCGCGACTAACTACGTTCCGCCCCCGCCGGGGCCGGCGCTGCTCGTGCGGCACGGCTCCATGCGGTTCATCGGCGAGTTCACGCAGCCGCACGGCTCGGCCGCGCAGCGCGGCGACGTCGTGGTCGTGCGCACCGAGCGCGGGCTGGAGAGCGGCCAAGTGTTGTGCCCGGCCACGGCGCAGGCGGTCGCGGTGATTCCCGAACCAACCCGCGGCGAGATCGTGCGCGTCGCGACCGCCGACGACCGCACGAAGATCGCCCGCATCGCCGAACAGCAGAGGCAGCAGTACGACATCGGCACGAAGCTCGTGACAGAGCACAAGCTCGCGATGCAGATCGTCGATGTCGAATACCTGTTCGGTAGCGAGCGGCTCATCTTCTACTTCCTCGCCGAGGGGCGCGTCGACTTCCGCGAGTTGGTCAAGAGCATGGCCCGCGAGTTCCACACCCGCATCGAGCTGCGGCAGATCGGCGTGCGCGACGAGGCCAAGTTGCTCGCGGACTACGGCGACTGCGGCAAGCCGGTGTGCTGCAACTCGCACATGGTCGTGATGCCGCCCGTGAGTATGCGGATGGCGAAGTTGCAGAAATCGACGCTCGACCCGACGAAGATTTCCGGTCGGTGCGGGCGGCTGAAGTGCTGCCTGCGATTCGAACAGGACGTGTACGAAGAGTTCCAGCGCGAGCTGCCGCCGATCGGCTCGCGCGTGGTCACGGACAAGGGGCAGGGCCGTGTGCTGGCGCACGAGATTCTGGCCCGCCGGCTGCTGGTCGAGTTCGAGGACGGCCGCCGGCTGCCGGTCGGCGTCGATGAAGTGCTGACGAGGTTGTAGAACGTGAGTGCTGAGGGGCGCGCGTCGAATGACGAGCGCGTGCAGCGCCCTGTTAGCCGCGAGCCGCCGGCGAGCGCGAACCGAGGAGACCATGTGGACCCGCGAATACTCGAGTTGTGCCGCGAAGACGCACGATTCGCATACGAGGCGTACGATTTCGTCGGCGACGCGGTCAAGTTCACGCAGGACCGGCTCGGGCGCGCCGCGGACCGCACCGACCCGGACGAGGACCGCCACATCAGCGGGGCGGAACTGCTGCGCGGCACCGTCGATCTGGCGATCCGCGAGTTCGGCATGATGGCCCCCGTCGTGTTCAAGTTGTGGGGCGTAAAGTCCACCGACGACGTGGGCGAACTGGTGTTCAAGCTCATCAAGGTGAAGCTGTTGAGCAAGTCCGACCGCGACGAGCCGAACGACTTCCGCGACCTGTTCGACCTGCATCAGACGCTCGCGGACGGGTTCGCGCTGACGCTGGGCGACGCGACCGCGAAGCGGGGTAGCCCATGAGTAACGCGCCGAACAACAACGCGGCCCCCGCCGCACCTGTGGTTACGCCCCCGGTTACAACACCGACCGCACCGCCGCCGGCCCGCGACCCGCGTAGGCGCGTCTTACTCATCGTGAGTTCCGTGCTCCTGGTGAGTTGGTTCGGGTGGCTCGCGTACACTGCGCTGACCAAGAGCCGCGCGCCGGTCATCTCGCGCGCACAGGCGGCCGGCGCGAAGGTGCCCGTTCGCGGCACTCTGACGACAGGCAACAAGGACCTGCGCGCCGGCCACCAGTTCGTCGGCGACCGCAACGTGCTGATCCAGAACGTGTTCAGCGGCAAAGACGACAAGCCGGCGTTCGTGGTCACGGTGACGGAGCAACTGAACCCGGCTGGCCCGGCGGCGGGCGAGAAGATCGGTGTGGGGAACTTGCCCGAAGCCGCTGGCTACAAGGGACCGGGCGAATATCTCCTGTTGCTCGTCCGCGATGGCGATGCCACCATCGACGGCGCGCCAGCGTATGTGCTGGTGGGCGTGCCGAAGTCGCCCGGCTCGGATACCGGCGACGGCGGCTCCCCGTTGCTGTACCCGTGGACCGACAAGCACGCCGACGACCTGCGCATGCAGGTGAAGCGCATGTTCCCGTAACGCCCCGCAATCGTTTCACACCCCGATGCGACAGGCGCGAAGCCTGTCGCATTTTTTGCGACATTGCAGTTGCACGGTTTGAGACACGACGCTACAGTTCTGTGACAACGAATCGGCCCGAGCGAGGAACGGAATGGCGAAGGGTGTGGTCATCGACGGGGCGGGCGCGACCCTGGCGCGGCTCCGACAAGACGCCGGGTTCGCCACGGTGGACGAAGCGGCCGACGCGCTGGGCGTGGACCGCAGCTTGATCTACAAGTACGAGGGCAACAAGGTCGGCGTGCCGGAAGCGTATTTGGAAAAACTCGCGGAGCGTCTGAAAAAGAGCCTCACCTACGTCGTGTTAGAGTGTATGCAGGAGCGCTACCCCGAACTCGCCAGCAAGCCGGTCGCCGGTTACTTCGCCAAGCTGCTCAAGGAGATCGAGTGATGACCGACTACAACACGCAGTCACCTGCGACGTCTGCCACGGAGCCGGATTCCTCTCCAGCAATCAGCCTCCTCGTCAGGCACCACTTCGGAACTTTCTCGCGGCAATTATGGGTGCCTCAGCTCATCGTCTCGCGTAAAGCTCAGACGCTTTCGGAGTACGCCGCGAGCTTGGCTCGACACAGCGACGAAGTGCGCAAATATATGGCCTGGGTGGCCGACTCGGCGTTCGATCGGGTGCCGGTAATCTTCGACTTCGGCGTGCTTGGTACGAGTGAACAAGCTGCTTCATTGTGGGCCGGGCACGCGACTATTGGCGGCTGGGAGCCGACGCGCGAGACTCTTTCGAACTGCCGTATCGAACCCGAAGCGTTCGGGTGGCAGATGGTCCTTGATTTCGTTCAGGGTTGGCTCCTTCGTGCGGCTCTGCGTAGCGTCGAGGAACTGGTCGAGTTCCTTCTCGAACTCGCGCGAGTCTTGGAAAAGCTCCTCGATGCGATCGAGGCGTTTCAGAAGTACGCTGCCTTCTTGAGTTCGTGTTCGGGAGCGTCGCAGGTGGCGCTCCTGTATTCTTCGGCCTTCGGCGGGAGTCTCGCCGTGGCGCACAAAAACGTCAAACAATCTATGCTGCGCGACATGTACCTCGTGGGTGGTGCGCGGGAGCCGGGCACCGGGAACGACGTTCGTTCGTTCCCCGGCGTTCCTTCCCTACCACCGACATTCTCCCATGAGGTACTCTACTGTGGCACTTCCCAGGCCCACCCCGGCGGAGCTGCGCTCGCTGCTTAAACCGCTGCGCCGGACGCTCGTGCTGATGAGACAGCCGGACCTCGTGGCCGTGGCCGAACGCATCGAGGGGCTCATCGGCAGGGTTGAAGACGGCACCACGTCGCCGCCAATCGTCTACGATCTGCTGACCCGGTTGCTCGCCGCCGCACAGCGCGACCGCGACCATATGGCGCTGTTCTGCCGGCTGCTCACGGACGAGTTCGAGCGCTACGGCGAGCCGAACCCGTTCGTCATGTCGTCTAGCCCAGTGTTCGCGGCGGTCATTGCTCGACCGGACGACACCCACGCGCGGCTCGTCCTCGCCGACTGGCTCGACGAGAACACCCGCGACGACCAGGGCGCGTTCATCCGCGCGAGCATCGAACTGGCGAACTTCGCCGGCCCCGACCGGGAGCGCGCGGAGGGCGCGCTGGCCGCGCTGAGCGGTGAGACACTGGCTCGCCGGTTCGCCGCGCTCGGGTTCGTGACCGGCGCACTGGCCGACGACGACTGGATGGTTCACCTGGAGGACGACCGCGTCACGGTTCACACCGGCGACGCGTCCGGCACCTACGCGCGCGGGATGCTGGCCGAACTCAACGTCACGCAGCGCACGTGGGTGACGGTGGCGCGCACGGTGCTCGAAACGACCCCGCTGGAGCGCGCGACGATCACCGACGTGCCCGGCCTGAGCTTCGCCGTCGAGCCGCCCGGCGGGCAACGGGGTTGGCTTCTCCGGGCGCTGCAAACGGTGGGCGGGGCCGAGAGCGTTGCGACCCGCGAGTTCGAGTCGCGCGAGGCCCTGCTCACGGGCGTCGTGCACGAATCGGACGAACTGTTCACGGAGGTCCACGGACTGTAGCGCCGAGGCACGGCTGCTGAGTTTGACACGCGCGCCCGTGTGCCGTACCTTCGTGGTCATCTCACCGAGGAGGTTCCGATGGCGCGTCTGGTTGCGCTCTGTGCTGTGCTGCGCGGCCACGATAGTGGCCGAAGACAAGGACTGGACCGGCAAGACGGTCCGACTAAAGGCCGACGTGAAGCTTGGCACGATACTCAACGGCGGACTGGTGCGCGATGGCGCGGCGCTTGAGAAGGGGAAGACGTTCGTCGTTAAGTCCGACGCCGGCGGGTTCCTCGAACTGGACGGTCAGACTGGCTTCGTCTTCAAGTCCGAGGCCGAGGTGGTCGCGGAGCCGGGACCGAGGGTACGCGAGCTGTGGGCCTACGAGGGCGGGTGGTTCGCCCGGAAGAAGGATGGTTCGTGGTACGAGCTGAACGAGGAGAACTACCGGAGGCAGAAGAGCCTGCCGTTCCGCGAGGTCAAGCAGACCGACGAGTACATCGAACTGTACGACGCGGGCCGTAAAGTTTCCGTCCGGCTCAGGGCCACGTCGATGGAGGCGCGGTGGGACGCCAACGGCCCGAACGCGCCGTGGAAGCAACTGTACAAGGGGCGGTGGAAGGCCCCCAACCCCTGAGAACCGCGTTCTCGTGGCCGCGAACC
>SXHE01000266.1 GCA_005773755.1 Planctomycetia bacterium | reverse complement strand
GTGTCTGGAGTTGCTGGGTCTGGTAGAGGTGACGTACCCACGCCCCAAAATCGCCGTCGTGTGGCTGGCGCAACCGCGCGGACTCCTGGAGATCTACGCTGACCTGCCGTGCCCTTATCTTCCGGTTAAGGAGTTACCGGAGCCGGAGTCACCCGAACCCGCCCGCGAGTGGAGGTTCACATCGTACCAAGAGATACTGAACAAGAACCTTCCGGCTCTCGCTCGCAGTCTGATGCCCGTGAGTGAGGTGTTGTCGAGCCTGAAGATCGACGTCGCGCCCTGGGCCGAGTTAAGTGGAATGGACGTACCGGCCCACCGGTCACGGGGGCGAAAGGCGGGCCTTGACCTGCTCCTGGAGAACGACGGTTACTTGGGGATCTTTCCCCGCAAGGATGCGGACGAAACCCTGAGGAGGAGGAACGCCGAGAGAATTGAGCGCCTCGCCGGTGTCGTTCGAGATTTGTACCGCGCGTTGAACCATATCGAGCGTGCTGTTGGGCCTGGTGCTGTGGCCGAGAGGGTACGGGTCACGCGCGAGGATCAGAGGGACTACGTCACGGTGGACGGCATGAGATACGACGTTACCGGCGTATACGGGGCCGACAAAGTCTTTGGTCTGCTCCGCGAGGCGGACGGTGATTTCGTCCCCGGCTCGGTGATCGGGCAAGAGACCGGGCAAAAGCAGTTCAAGCCGAAGGCATTCAAGGAGGCGGTTACCAAGATCAGCCACCGGCTTGGCTCGGTGATCGACTCTGTAACCTCCGCAGGCACCCGCATAGTTCTTCCACTTCCTCCGCACTAACCCTGCCCCCCGTTCTGCCTCCTGGCGCGTGGATCTGGCGAGTGCTCGATCCGCCGTGGTTTTCCCGTACTCCCATACACATCCTCGCTGCGCCGCCGCGCAGATCAGCATTTTGTTAATGCTGCAACGGCTCGCATGATCACATACGGGTTCGCAACCGTTGGCGTGATTCTGCGAGGGCCTCATGGGCACCTTTTTCGGGCTGATCCTGATAGTGGCGTTCTTCGCTCCGTTCTGCGGCGTCATTAGCGTCGCCAACGAGCAACTCCTGACTCTCTCCCAACTTGCCAAGCGGTTGCCCCGGCACCGCAACGACCGCCCCGTTCACCCCTCGACCTGTCACCGCTGGCGCAGTCCGGGCGTTCGCGGCGTCCGCCTCGAATGCTTGCGCATCGGGGGCATCTGGCATACCTCCTGGCAGGCGTTCCAGAGGTTCTGTGAGCGACTGACCGCTCTGGAGGACGGCACCTCCGCGTCTGCATCCCCGGTCGCGACTGAACGGGTCGGAGACGAAGGCCACCAGGACCGCGTGGAACGCGACCTCCGCGAACGGGGCGCTTGACAGTTCGGCGCACGCAAGCGCCCTCAGGTACTCGTACTTTCCAAACGCACATTCGGAGGTTTGCAACATGTCCACGAAGAAGACCGTCACGAAATGGAAGATCAGCAAACTCAAGGACCACCCGCGACAGGCCGAGGTGTTCGGCGACGTCGATGACGCTGAACTGAAGGCGCTGGCCGAGAACATGAACAGGCGCGGTCAGCGCGACCCGGTTGAGATCACTCCGAACGGGACCGTCATCGCGGGGCATCAGCGGGTCCGCGCCGCCAAACTGCTCGGCTGGACAGAGATCGACGTGGTGCTCCGCCACGACCTCGCGGCCGAGGGCGACAGTGCGGTCGAAGAACTCTTCATCGAAGACAACTATTTCCGCCGGCACCTCTCCCCTCTCACACGGGCGAAGTGCATCCGTCGCATGATGGAGTTGGAGGAGGGCCGGGAACGGGCCCGGTTCGGCTTCGTCAAGAAGGAGGAGTTGAAGGCCCGGATCGCGGCCCGCATGGGGCTCGCGCCACGCTCGGTGTCTCGGTACTTGCTGCTGCTCGACGCGCCGGTAGCGGTCCAGCGGGCCCACGACACGGGCGCGATCGCACTGATCGCCGCCGGCCAAGTCGCCCTCCTCCCGAAGAAGGTGCAGGCCGAGGTGGCCCGCCGGATCGAGGCCGGGGAGAAGCCGAAGGTCGTACTCGCCGACTGCGGAGGCGGGCAAGCCGTCGCCGGGCCGGGGAAGGCGTTCGGTCGGCTCTTGGCGACGCTCCGGCGCGAGATCCCGCTCGTCCGCGGACAACGAGACCGGATTCACGCGGGCCGGCTCCAGAAGGCCGAGGCGAGCATCCGGGAAGCGATCGAAGTGCTGAGCGAGTTCGCGTCCGTGTCGGCGCGCCGGCGCTGATCGGGCGGGGCATCTGGCTATGCACGGAGATCCCGGCCAAGGCCGACCGGCTCGACCGTCGTGCCTGGTGCGCCGAGGAGTGGTGACCGCTTTCGCGGCTGGGATGATGTCCCGGACACGGTGTCCGGGTCTGTCGTCCGAGTCAAAAACTGGAAATGGGGTCACAGATGACCGCGAACAAGCCGACCGCGATGATCGAACTCCGTCCGACCCACTGGGCGGTCCTCACGCCCCCGGTACTGGAGGTGGGGGAACTCTTGCGCTATCCGGTGGTGGAGTTCGAGCCCGGAGGACCGCAGGGGCACCGAATGGAAGTGGTCGATTCGGACTGGCTCGCGCCGACACTGATCCGCCAGCGCTGGATCGAGGACGAGGAGAGAGCCGACGTCCGCGAGGTCCAGATGGTGCCGCAGGGGCTCGTCTCCCAGGTGGCCGGGGTGCTCGATAAGCTCGGCTACGCGGTCGAGGTGCGTGACCTGCGCGAGGACTCGCCGCGGTGGGTCCGGCGGGTCGACTGGCAGATGCACGTTCCTCGTCAACACCGCGACGCGGTCGAGGCTGTGGGGCGGCACCGTGCGCTTCGTGTGACCGGCTTCGACAGCGACCGCGTGGTCGGCACGATCGCGGCCGTGGCCCGCGCCTACCCGGAGGCCCGGATCGCGGTCGCGGTGCCCACCTACAAGATGCTCTGGTCGGTCCTGCGGTGGCTGCGCCCGCGGCTCGACGAACCCGTGGGGCTGTACACGGCGAAGGAGAAGACCTTCGGTCGGGTGAGTGTCGGGTTGGTGGGCCAGTTGCCCCGCGGGAAGGGCGAGTGGGACTTGCTGGCACTGCCCTTCGCGGAGCACACGGTCAACGACAACGCCCTCCGCGTGATCATGTCGGAGCAGTATGGGCGGGTGCTGTCCTTCAGCCGGGTACGAGAAACGGGCGACGACGACCTCGACCGGCGCGTCCAGGTGATCGCGGGACACACTTGGCCGGAAGTAAAGGTGCCCGTGCCGGTCACGGTCGTGGTGCTTCCGACGCGGGGAACCCGGCCGGAAGAGATGAACGACGCGTTCGAGCAGAAGAAACAGTTCTACTGGAACAACGCACGCCGCAACCGGCGGATCGCCGCAGTCGCGAAGGGACTGGTGCGGGCGAAGAAGAAGTCCGTGTGGGCGATCCTCGGTGACCACGAGCAACTCGTCGAGCAGGTCACGAGGGCGGCGAAGACGGGCGTCGCGATCCTGGTCGAAAGTCTGGTTCATGCACGCGAACTGGCGGTGCTCCTACCGGGATGGGCGGTCTGGTCGGCCAACGAACTGGAGGCCGCGAAGCCCGAACCCGGTTGCGGAATCATTACGACCGAACGTGCCGCCAAGGAGACCGTCCTGCGCGCCGAAGTCCTGATCCGCGCCACGGGGACGAGGTGGAAGTTGCCGAAGATCGACTGGCCGTACCCGGAGTTCGCCAGGAGCGGAATCCTGATCGACTTCGCGGACGACTTCCACCCGCTCGCAAAGAAGAACGCCGCGGCGCGGATCGAGGGCTACGAGAAGGCCGTGATGACGGTACACGCTTCGCAAGAAGCAACCACAAACAACAACGGAACCACGGGGGCGTCAGGATGACCCCTCCTGGACGGGCCTGACGAGTAAAGCCGTCACCCGTTCCTACGGACGTGGAGTCAAATCCACCCGTACGACCGCCACGGAACAGGTCGTTAAACGCGTTCCCAGGACGTGCCCGCTGTACGAGATAGTACCGGACCACCCGGAACACCCTCGTACACGCCGACGCGACCGGCCCTACGCAACCGGACGGGTGCAACCCGCCGGCCGTGGACCTCGCCACGAACCCGTACGGACCATGCTACACGGACCATACGAACCCACCGGGACGACGCCCTCTTGCGGATGGCTTCGCCGATCCCTGGCGAAATGCGGCGCAGGCCGAATGTGGGCGGCTCGGACACGGATGTCCGGCCTCACCCCTTGTTGAACACGAACTTCGGGAGACACCGTGAGTGACCGCATTAGCGCTGAATTGCCGCCGACGCACGATCCCTGCGACCTCGCGTGGGTGCGGGGGCACGTCGGCACACCCGGCGAGATGTTGGGCCGCTGGCGACAAAAGTTGCACGCGGTCGCGGCAGGCGGATGGGACGCTGTGGAGGAACACGCGGGCGACGTGGTGACCATGATCGCCGAGCCGAAGGTGCTGTTCGAGGCCGCGACGCAACTCCGCGCCCGCGGCCCCAAGGCACCGGGGCCGAATCGACTGCCACTGGAGGTGCTGGGCGCGCGGGAGTTGTGGCGGATGTGCACGGCCCACGGTGTTGCCCTCCGTACCGACAATTACCGGCCGGGCAAGGAACTCCTCCGGTGGGTGCCGAAGGCATCGGGTACGGGTAAGCGGCCGATCATCCTGATGGAGCTGGAGGACCGGGTCGTGCAGAAGGCGGCGTCACTTGTTCTCCGTCCGATGCTCGACGGCCTCTTCGACCCGTTGAGCTTCGCCAACCGGCCGATGCGCGGGCGGTTCGAGGCGGTCGCCGTGGCCGAGCAACTCGCCCTCGGCGGACACCCGGTCTGGGTGGCGCACGACCTGATCGACGCCTACCGGCGTGTGCCGGTGTCGCGCCTCCTGGACGTGTTCTCGAAGCTCCTGCCGTGCCCTCGGCTGCGAACATTTCTGGGCCGCGTGCTGCCCCCGCGGGCGCGGTCGGTGGGAGGCATCAAGCAGGGCGGGCCGCTCTCGGCGCTGGCACTGGAAGTCTATCTCACGCACTTCTTGCATGGGCTGTGGCGCGAGGCGGGTCTCAGGGTCTGGCTCCTCCGCTACGCCGACGACCTCCTGCTCGTCGCGGCCGACGAGGAGACCGCCCGCGCCGCCGACGCACTCCTGCGGGAACTGCTCGCGCCCGCCGGGATGTTCCTGAAGCAGTCGTTCGAGGAGGCCGTCTGCGATGTCAGAACGGCCCCCGCCGAGTGGCTGGGGTTTCGGTTCCGGCTTGACGGGTCCAAGTTCCGCACCGAACTCGGCGGGCGCGCCTTCGAGAAGCTCGGCCGGCGATTCGTACTGGCGCACGCCAAGGACCGCCCCGCGGACCGGGCCGTCGCCGTGCTGCGGCAGTGGGTCTCCCAACTGGGACCGTGCTTTCGCCAGAAGGAGGCCGTGGCCCTGTGCACGAAGGCGATCCTGACGGCGCAGAAGTACGGCTTCGAGGAAACGGTGCCGGTGATCGAATTGGTCGAGCGGTGGGGGGACGCGGCGCGGGCGTGGAAGAAGATCAGGCGTCGAGTACGGCACAACCCCGGCTTCCTCACCGAGGGGCCGCTGGCGTACCCGACTCCGACGTCGGTGGTGTGGTAACGAACGGCGGGATCAAACAACGGGAGGATCGAAGATGCCTCCCAAGTGGGAGCCGTGGGTGCGGCGAGAACTCAAGCCGCAAGTCATTACCCAGAAGCAGTGGCGGTTGAGTCGATCCGCCGGCCAGATGCTCTCGCACCTGGAAGCTACACGGCGCGTGTATGGAACTCGGAGCGGCCAGCGGAAGCTCCGGCTGTTCCACCTTGCCTGTTGCCGGCGCGGCCGAAAACTGCTCGAACGCGACCCCGTGCAGCCCGTGCTCGAAGCGGCCGAGCAGCACGCGGACGGGGCGTATCGACGTGACCGGCTCGTGCGTCTCATCGAGCGCGTCCGGGCCGAGGTCCACGACTCGCTGCCGGACTCGATCTGCGTATCGGAGGAGGCTTTCTACTCGCGGCGCATGTACGAGCATCTGCGGCGTCAGATCGGCTTCCTGAGAGGTGGCGTTCTGTGGTCCGCCGGCCCGGAGCGTCTCTACCATCTGGACGTGTACTACCTCACGATCGCCTACGGCGTTGCCGGGTTGGAGTTGGTCCGCGAACTGTCGGCCCAGTGCGCCATCCTGCGTGACATCTTTGGTGATCCGTTCCGCCCGATTCGGTTCTCGCCGGCGTGGCGCACCGACACCGCAGTCCTGCTGGCGAAGCAGATGTACGAGTCCCGCGACTTCGGCGCAATGCCCATCCTCGCGGATGCACTCCAGGACGCTGACTGTACCGACTACGCGATCCTCTCCCACTGCCGCGACCGGAAGCAGAAACACGTCCGCGGTTGCTGGGTCGTCGACGCGGTGTTGGGCAAGGAGTGAGTGGAGTTCCGCGGGGCGTGGTGACCGCAACGTGTACGACAACAAGGAGAACCCGATGACGAAGGCGAGCGAAAAGACGAACACGCAGGCCGAGAAGAAGCCGCGGCTGTCTCTGGTCAGCATGGCGGACCTGTGCGACGAGGGCACCGCGCCGGACTGGCTGGTCGAGCGGGTGCTGGTCCGCGACCAGCCGATGGTGATCGGCGGGCCGCACAAGGCGCTCAAGACGTCGCTGGCGCTCGACCTGGCCGTCTCGCTGGCAACCGGCACCAAGTTCCTGAACACGTTCGCCGTGCCCAAGGCGTGCAAGGTGGCGGTGTTCAGCGGCGAGAGCGGTCGGCAGACGATCAACGAGACGCTCCGACGCATCTGTCGCTCCAAGGACGAAGAGCCGGAGGATTGCGACGTCCTGTGCGGCTTCCAGTTGCCGCGATTCGGCAGCGCTGCGGACCGCACGGAACTCCGGCACCTCATCCGCGCCAAGGGGGTCGAGGTGGTGATCGTCGATCCGCTCTCCTTGTGCCTGGGCGACGACCGGCCGGCGGCGAACCCGTACGAGGTCGGCCCGGTGCTCGCCCGGTTCGCGGACACGTGCCAGCGGGCTGGGGCGACCCCGGTCTTCGTCCACCACGCGAACAAGACCAGCAGTTCCAAGCGGATCGCGATCGCTCTCGGCGACCTAGCCTACTCTGGGATCGCCGAGTTCGCGCGCCAGTGGCTGCTGGTCGGGCGCACCGCCGAGTACGAGCCCGGCAGCGGCGTCCACGACCTGAGTCTGTCGATCGGCGGCAGTGCGGGCCACTCGTCCCGGTGGTCGGTTCGCATCGACGAGGGCCGCGAGGTCGGCAAGCGCCGGTGGTCGCTGCGGGTTCGACCCGATGAAGCGGTCGGGGTCAAGGTGGTGCCGCCGAGTCCGAAGTCGGGTTCCCTGGCGGGCACGAGCGAGTTGTAACCGACAGGCCGCGGGTCGCCTCTGCTCCGGCCGACCACGGGGCAAAACCGGCGCGCGGAAGCCGGGCATTCGGTTCGGGAGCGGGTTCCTGGGTGGTCGATCGGGACTGCTCGACCCTGTCCGGCACCTCAATCGGGGCCGTTCGCTCCCGGCTAACCCCGCTAAGAGGCACCTTGAGGGCGCGTTGGGCACCCGGTTTGAGGCGGATCGAGGGCCGGAGTTGTGCGCGGGGGCACCGCGCACTCGTCTGATCTCGCGGAACAGCCTTGAAAATGCGACACTGAAGCGGTTCGAGTGGTGGGCTCACCGGGTCGTAGTCCAATGGCGGGCGCACGGTAACCAAAGATGGCGTTCGAGACGCGAAGGTCGGGCGGCAACGAGTACCTGTATCTGTCCGAGCGTGACGCGAAGACTGGGCGGGTCGTGAAGCGGTATTGGGGCCGCGGTCCGAAGGCCGACGCCGCTGCCAAGGCCCTGGAAGCACGCCGACAGCAACGAGCCGCCGAGCGCCTGGCGGTGGAGCGTACACGGGCCGAGCTTCATGCTGTAGACGGGATGATGGCCGAACTGGAGACTGTGGCCGTTGCTCTGATGGAAGCGACGCTGCTCGCGGCCGGGTTCCATCGAGCGAATTATTCCCGGTGGCGCAAGCAGAGGAAATGAGATGGCCACGGAAGGCATCGGCGAACCGCCCCCGCCGGAGGTTCTGACCGAGATCCAGGGCGTGATCGCCAAAGCAAAAACGGGCGACACGAGTGTGCTCCCGCAGTTGCGGGCGATCCTCGACCGACACCCCGGTTTGAGCCGGCACTTCGGCGATCTCGGCAAGCACGCCGAATCCGCCTGGATCGCGTTGGCTGCGGGCAACAACGCCTATTTGCGGGAGACACTGACCCGCGAAGCCAAGGCCCGGCGGACGGAGTTGGCCCGGCCCGGTGCGACGCCCGTTGAAGCGTTGCTCGTGCAGCGGGTCGTGGCCTGCGGTCTGCAACTGGACTATTTGACCGCGGCGGAAGCCAACGCACTGGGGGCGGGCGACACCTACCGGCAACTCCAGTACCACTCGAAACGGATCGAACGGGCGCAGCGGATGTACCTCAGCGCCATGGGGGCACTGGTCACGTTCCAGAAACTCATGCCCGTGCCGCAAGTCGTTGCTGAGATCGCGATGGGTGATCCGGTCCGCGCTGACGTCGGCTGCGAATCACGCGCCCAGCCCGCCCGTGTCGCGCCGCCGCGGGCCGCGGAGTACCTGTTCGAGGAAGAACCGGTCGCGACGGAGCGCGACGAGCCAGAGCCGGTTCTGGCACGCGTCCCCTGCTGAACCCTGACCCCACGGAAGGAGTCCCGACGTGAGCGACCTGTCCGCGAAAACGCCCTGGCAAGTGACCATCGACCTGATGTTCCATGCCCTTAAGGTCAAGAACGCCGCCCTCAACGCCCACGCCGCGCACCTACTTTGCCAACTCAAAGGTCCAACGGTCAGCCGGATGGTGCGCGAGGCGGCGCTCCGCCGGAACGGTGCTCCCTACCGGCTGCGGCTCCTCGGCGTGATCGAGCGGGTCGGGTCGGTGCCGACCACGGACGACTGCCTGCTCCTCCACACGCTCGCGGCAGATAAGAACCCGCAGATCCGCCACGCCGCCGCCCGGTGTGTCGTTCGCTGTCCCGTGGCGGGGCCGTGAGCGTGACGTGTGGCCGTCGTCCAGCGGGGAGCGACGCACCACGGGGCACCGGCCGACGACGGGCTGACCCCGAAGGGGGTGTCTCGCCGGACAGCGTGTCCGGTGAGACCCGAATTGTGGGTTTGAGGACGCAAGTGTTGGGGTCGGTTCCGCGTTCCCACGGGACCGCCGCTGGCCCGGAGTGGCACCGCCGCGCCGGGCTCGCATCAGTCCTGCGGCGGGTCACTCAGGCCCTTGAGGATGATGGCCCGGTACTGTCCCCCCACGTGCGGCTCGGAGCCGGGCACGCACCACAGCAACAGGGCGTAGGTGTACCCCTCGTACGGGCCGCGGTCGGGGTGCTCCGCGTAGGCCAGTTCCTCGACGCCCACGTCCACCAGCCACGCCCGGAACTCGTTCAGTTCCCTGTCCCGGCGGGTCGGGAACCCTTCATGCGGTTGGTTGTTGAAGCCGACACACAGGGAGTCGCTTCCCAGAACGCCGGCCAGGACGCGAACCCCCGACCGGGTCTCGAAGTCGCGCGCGAAGGCGGTCTCGGCCGCTTCCCTCGCCATCCGCTTGTACACGTCGTTCAGGTTCGCAACGGCGTCGGCCTCGGCCGTTGCGTCCGACTCGTACTCGTTCCGGCGGATCTGAAGGAGGGCGTCGAACGCCGGCGCGACGACGGCGGCCCACTTCTGCTCGAAGGGTTGCCACGCCACGTCCGACCGCGCCTGTCGGGCCATGTCGAGTTGCTCCATCGTGTCCCGCCAGTCGTCCCGTTCGTTCTCGTTCACCGACATGACAGCCTCCCCGGTTGGTGTGTTGAACAGGGACGCGCCAGCGCCCCTCCACGCTGGGCGGGAGCCGACAATCGGGTTGGTCACGGATTCGCAGGTTTTTCAGCGTTCCGGCCACAAACGCAATTCGTTTCGCATTTGGACCACGTGCGGGAGCGTCGAGGTGCCGGGCGGCGGGAGCTTCGACCCATCCCCGGCGTTCGCGAACGCGACGGCCGCGCCCCGCGAGGCGATCTCCCCTGCCGGCTCGGCGACCGTATCGTACCCGTGGGCCACCTACGCGCACGGGAGACGTGAACGGCATGGGCAAGATCCTGGTCCTGTATCACTCGGCCAGCGGCAACACCGCGAAGATGGCCGCACTCGTGGCCGAAGGTGCCGGACTGATTCCCGACTCCGAGGTCCGCGTTCGCGAGGTCGCCGAGGCCACGCCCGACGACGTGTACTGGTGCGACGGACTGGCGGTCGGGAGCCCCACCAACATGGGCGTGCTGTCCTGGAAGATGAAACGCTTCTGGGACGAGACGATGTTCGACCACTGGGGGAAGGTCGACGGCAAGGTGGCCTGCGCGTTCTCGTCGAGCGGCGGCTGGGGCGGCGGGTCCGAGATCGCCTGCCAGTCGATCCAGATGGTACTCATGAACTTCGGCTTCTTGGTCTTCGGCGTCACCGACTACGCCGGGAAAAGCACGACCTGCCACTACGGGGCCATCGCCGCGAAGGAACCACGCGAGATTGAAGTGCAGGACGCCTGCCGGCTCTTGGGTCGGCGGCTCGCCGAATGGGTCGCGGTAGTCGCAGACGGGCGGAAGGACCAGCACCCGCTCAACAAGCCCGAATCCCGAACGCTCCCCGGTTGAACGCTTCGAGGGCCAAACCATGACGACTGACAACACCCGCCGCGAGTTCCTCCGCACGTCCGCCACCGGGCTGCTCCTGCCCGTGGCCGCGATCGCCGCCGAACCAAAGGCAAAGGCGATTAACGTCGTGGTGTGGGACGAGCAGCAGCCCGCGCAGAAGCAGGCGTATGCCAACTTCCTCGGCAACCAGATTGCGGATCACCTCAAGGACAAGGCCGGCCTTGCGGTGAAGTCGGTGAACATCGAGGACGACGAGAAGGGCCTCTCACCGGGGCACATCCGCAGGTGCGACGTGCTCATCTGGTGGGGTCACGTGCGGCAGGCCGAGATCACACCCAAGATGACGCAGCCGCTGATCCAGCGCATCAAGGAAGGAACGCTGTCGCTCATCGCGTTGCACTCGGCGCACTGGTCCACGCCGTTCATGGAGGCCATGAACGAGCGCACCCGCCTCGACGCGGAGAAGGCACTCAAGCGGGAGGGTGCGAAGGTCGAGATCGCGTACGTTGATCCGCCCAAACGGTACACGCTGCCGAAGTCAACGGACCGGCTTACGCCGTACACTGATCTGCGCAAGTTCCCGGACGGCCCCGACAAGGCCACGGTGTACCTCCCCTATTGCTGCTTCCCGGCGTACCGCACAGACGGCAAGCCGAGCCAGGTGCGGGTGCTGAAGAAAGATCACCCGATCGCCAAGGGTCTGCCGGAGAAGTTCGAGCTTCCCAAGACCGAGATGTACGCCGAGCCCTTCCACGTGCCCGAACCGGACGAGGTGATCTTGGAGGAGCGCTGGGCCACGGGCGACTGGTTCCGCAGCGGGATGGTCTGGACTATCGGCAAGGGTCGGGTGTTTTACTTCCGACCCGGCCACGAGACGTACGCGGTGTTCAAGGAGAAGCCGGTACTGCAACTCTTGGAGAACGCCGTCCGCTGGCTCGCCCCGAAGGGCGAATAACTGCTGTACGCCGCCGATCACTGGCTGCATCTGAGATGTTGTGACCCAACGCAGCAAGGGACGGGAACATGCGGTCCCATGGGCCGGTCGGCACTTGGCCCACCGTGACTACTTCTTCTCCCCGCTCGCGGGCAGCAGTTTCAATTCCTCCAGCCACGCCAGCGACTGTGTTTGCCACGCGTCCCACATCGGCCCCTTGTAACCGTTGAGCCCGTGACCGCCGGACGCCAGTTCCAGGTACTTCGACGGCACCTTCTGTGCTTGCAATGCGTCGTGAAACATCTTGCTGTTCTCCGGCGGCACCGGCTTGTCGTCCTTGGCGTGGGCCATGAAGGCGGGCGGCGTTTTCGCCGTCACCTGCAACTCGTTCGAGAAGAGCTTCACGAGCTTCTCATCGGGCTGTTTCCCCAGCAGGTTGGTCCGGGAGCCGCCGTGTCCCTTCTCGCCCATCGAAATCACCGGGTACACGAGGATCATAAAGTCGGGCCGGCAACCCTGCTTCTCGACGCCATCGGTCGCCTTCGGGTCGCCGTCGTCGAAGTGCGTGCCGGCGGTCGAGGCCAAGTGCCCGCCGGCCGAGAACCCGATGATGCCGACCTTTGCCGGGTCGATGCTCCACGCCTTGCTGTTGGCCCGCACCGTGCGGATCGCACGTTGGGCGTCGAGCAGTGGCACGAACGGCCGGCCCTTCGGGAGGCGGTACTCCAGCACCACCCCGGTGACGCCGTGCTTGTTCAGCCACGCCGCGATCCCGTGCCCCTCCGCTCCGGTCACGAGGCCCCCGTAGCCGCCGCCCGGACAGATCACGGCGGCGGTGCCGTTGGGCTTCTCCGGCCGGTGGACGGTGATCCACGCCTCGGCCTGCTCGAACGTGCCGTCGCCCTGTGGGGCGTTGTTGTTCCAGAGTTTCAGGCGTTCCGGCTCGGCCTTCTTCGGCGGGTCGTCGGCCCGGATCGCACCGGCGACGAAGAACGAGACAGCAATGAAAAGGAGGCGGGTTGCGTGCATGATGGAGGTCTAGGGTTGTGCGGGATGGCGACGTCGAGCCAGTTTCGGTTCGCTCTTGGCCCCGGTCAAGCCGGATTCCCCGCCGGTCCGATCCCGCTCCTGCGGGTTCACTGTCGAAGCCGACCGACCGGCGAACGCCAGAGACTGAACCGCGCAAGTCACTTCTTCGGTTCGAGCGCGTCGGTGAAGAACTTGACCACGGCCGTCACGTCCTTGAGCCCGTGCGGGTGGTGATCCTGGCCGGGTTTCACCACCCGCTCGACCGGCCCGCCGAGCGCTTTGTAGCGGTCGTAGACCAATTCCGAGTTCTCCGCGTGCGGCACAACTGTGTCCTTGTCGCCGTACACGAGCAGTAGCGGGATCTTCGCCTTTGCAAGGGGGGCGAGGTTATCGACCGGGTTGAGCTTGAACGCGACGGCCTCGTCGTCGTTCTTGAACTCGTAGGCCGCGAGCACCTTCTTCCACTCGCCCTCGCTGCCCTTGCCCGTGCCGAGCTTCTTCGGCGTTCCACCGGGCCAACTCTTGAAGTCGCACACCGCGTTGTCGAGGTACACCGCAAGTGTTTTGTCCGGGTGCGATGCGGCCCAGTTCATGCAGTACAACCCGCCGCGGGACAGGCCGATGAAGCCCGGCTTGGCGTGCATGCCGTAGTCCTTGACCATCGCGTCGTGGAACGGCTCCCACTTCTTCACGGCCTTCGGTGCGCCGAAGAGATCCGGTGTTTTCAGGTACGCGAGGTGCCAGCCGGCCTTCACGAGCGCCACATCGGCGTCGGCGAACGCGCCGAAGAACTCGCCGCGCCACACCCACGGCCGACCCGCGAGCGCCTTGTCTGGCACTACGACGGTGGCTTCCAGTTCGCCGACCTTGAAGTCGTGACGGGCGAAGCCCTGCCACTTCGCCAGCGTAGCGGGGAACGGCTTCGGCTCCGCGGCCGTGACCGCCGTTGCGAGCGTGGGGAGGGCGAAGAGGACGAACGCGAGGCGGGCGGTCATGGGGGCATCCGGTGCGGGGAGGAGGAGCCGGGGATAGTCTACGGGTGGCGGGTCGGGACGCCGCTCGGCCGGCCCCCTCACGAATCCGCCCCCGTCGGTCGGCCCGCGAGCCCCCGGAAACACAACCATCCACACGGAGTATGACGTGAACCCCCTGAACCGCCGCAACTTCCTGTTTACATCATCCGGTGCCGCCGCCGGGTCGATGCTGGTGCCCGGCCTGGCCGATGCCGACGAGCCCGACAAGTCGCCGTACGCCGGCAGCGGCCTGATCACCGGCAACCCGAAGCCCCTGAAGCACAAGGAGGTGCCCGGCTTCCTGAGTGCCGCCCAGATCAGCCCGCACCACACGGCCCACTACGGCGGGGCGTTGAAGGCGTTCGCCGGGGCCGACGCGAGGTTCGAGGAGAGCTTCACGAAGGGCACCGCCATCGACCCGGCCGCGTTCGACCGGCTCAAGCAGATCCAGTCCAGCCGCGGGAACAGCGTGATCCTGCACGAGCTGTACTTCGACGGGCTGGCCCTGAAGGCGACCGACCCGCCGGAGGGGATCAAGAAGGTGGTCGAGAAGCGGTTCGGGTCAGTGGACAAGTGGGCCGCGGACTTCGTGGCGAGTGCGAAGTCCGCGGCGGGGTGGGCGATGCTGGTCGTCCACCCGGTCAACGGGCGGCTGTACAACTTGGTCAGCGACGAGCACGCGCAGGGGCCGCTGTGGCTGGCCGTGCCGCTGGTGGTGATCGACGTGTACGAGCACGCGTTCTACGTCGACTACCAGAACAAGAAGGCCGAGTACGTCGAGAAGTTCCTCAAGTTCGTCGACTGGGCCGAAGCCGAGAAACGCTATCGGTCGGTAGTCAAAGGCTGACCGTTGTTGCAACTCGCTGCCGCACAGCTCCGGCCGGCACTCCGCGAATGTGGCGGTGCCGTGCCGGTCGGAATCTTGCAATCCACAACGCCACTCGGATCGTCATGGTTTCGGGGGGCGGCTCATCACGGCCCCCCGAAGGCTTCACAACGAGGGGATCAACAATGCCGCATCGACTGCTCATGCCCGTGCTCGTCCTGGTCGGCCTGCTCGCGGGGCCGTCGCTCGCCACGGCCGCGAACATCTACCAGGTGACCGGCAATGACGGGGACAAGACCGTCACCTACGAGGTGACCTTCGGCGGCGGCAAACTGTTCGACCAGATGACGGCGTTCGACCCCGAAACCAAGAAGTTCGTGTACCTGCAATGGAAGCGGACGGACGAGAAACCGGCCCCGGTCATGAAGGTGTGGGACCACCGCATGGGCGAGACGATCCTGCTGTACAAGTTCCCGGACGCGAAGAACCCGTTGCCGGTGATCCCGTCCGTCGACGCCATGAAGGTGTGCCCGCTCACCGGCGACAAGAACTTCAAAGCGAAACTGCACATCATCGCGGATTGAGGGTGGCGTCGGCCGACCCGTCGCGATCCTCACGTTCGCTACGACCCGCTGCTCGTCGCCGCGGCCTGGCACCGGAACGTGGTCGTGGCCGTGGAACGACGGGCCGTCGCCGCCGATCTCCTTCCCGGTCCGGGTGCCGCGTGAGGAGCGACGATGTTCGACCTGTCGGTGCGTCTGCGGGAGAACGCCCACCTCCTGTCGCTCCTGTCGCACTACGCGAGGCTCGGCTCCGAGGACCGGACGGCCTGGCGGGACCGGCTGATGCGGCTGGACGGGGTCGGCACCGAGCAACTCACGACCCTGCACGGGGAGTTGATCGCGCTCGACGGGATCGAGCAGAACACCGGGCACGCGGTCCTCCTGCCGGACGGAACCCTCTCGGCCTGTTACCGGGTCACACAGCAGGGCGTGCGGGAGTTCCGCCGCCTTCACGGCGTCGAGGCCGCCGACGAGCAGCCGGAGCCGACCGAGAAACCGCCGCAAAGATTCGGGCGGAAGAAGAAGGAGCCGGCCGCGTCCGAAACCGTTGCGGCGTCGGGGGTGAAGCCGGCAGACCGAGGTGATGATCCAGAAGCCGCTGCCGCGGTGCGGGGCTGGAGGTGGGTGCCCGCCGGGGTCGTGACCGGGCAGAACTCACTCTGATAGTTTGGCACCAATCAAATCGTCCCCAAAAGCCCGTGGCGATTATGCTGTGGCAATAATCAACTTGTAGGCCACCCATTTCAAGCCATCGCAATGGCCGTCCCAGAAGCCGACCGGAGGACGATCGGGCCGCCACGAGTGCCCTGGGGGCCTTAAAACGGCTTCCCGACCGGCAGGCCACGCCGCCTTGCCTCGGCCCGGAGACATCATTCCAACGGGCGTCTTCGAGACCGTGGATCTTCAAAAGCACTTTTTGGATTGGGAGCCGCGGCCCGCGTGCCTGGGGCGTGTCATCGCTCGTAGAGTTCGAGGGGCAGGCCGTCCGGGTCGGCGAAGAAGGTGAACCGCTTGCCGGTGTGCTCGTCCACCCGCACCGGCTCGACCACGACCCCGTGAGCCTTGAGATGGGTGACCGCCGCATCGAGGTCGGCGACGGCGAACGCGATGTGCCGCAGCCCACACGCCTCCGGGTAGCTCGACCGCGGCGGCGGGTCCGGGAAGCTGAACAACTCGATCTGCGTCCCGTCGGGCAGTTTGAGGTCGAGCTTGTACGAGTCGCGGGCCGCTCGATACACCTCGCTCACCACCTCCAGGCCCAGCACCTCGACGTAGAACGCTTTCGACCGCACGTAATCCGAGCAGATGACCGCGACGTGGTGCGTACCGACGATCTGCATGTGCTTTCCCTCGTGCAACCCGGTCCGCACTGCGGCGTCGCCTACCGAGCCGGCGACACGGCGGTCAGCAGGAGCGAGCCGTCCTCGACCCCGTGCAGCGAGTGGGGCTCGCCGGCCGGGAGGTACAGCAGGTGCCCTGCCTCCAAGTCGTGCGTCTGCCCGCAGGCGGTGAAGGCGATCATCCCCTCCAGGCACTGCACGATCAGTTCGCCCTTCGCCGCGTGCGTCGGGATCTCCTTCCCGGCCGGGACGACCATGCGGACCAGAGTAACAGCTTCGGTCTTCACCAGTGTCCGCGTCGGGGTCGTCGCCAGGGCCGCACCCAACGGGCGGACGTCCACGACTTCCCCAGGGTTCGCATTCGGAACCGACATGGCAGCTTCTCCGACTCGTTGGGGCGAGTGATCGGTCGCTTCGTTCAGTTCTTCCCCCACGCGGATCTCGCGAAGGGCTCCGGGGCTGCTCGGCTGGGAATCACCGACCCTTGTTCTCAGCAACTGTCGGCCACAACCGCTTCACCACGACGATTCCGATGTCGGTCGATCGTCGCTTCCGGTGCCGACCAGTTGCGCGAACGCCTCCCGTGGCCTGCCGTACTTGCTGGACCCGCTCGCCAGTGCCGACAGGAGGATGTCGTTCAGCCGCACGCCGACGTCCGCGACGGGCAGGTCGCCGCCGGCCAAAAACGCAGTCGCGTGCGTAATCAGCTCGTTCATCGAGCCCGTCACGGAGCGGTCCAGTGACTTCGCGAACTGGACGGGCTCGACCGGAGCGAGGCGTTCGTCCGGCAGACGTCCGGCACCGTCGAGTAATGCCCGAATCACGCCGAGTACCCGCTCGGTGAACCGGGTCGTGTCCCGAATCGCAGCCCCGTCGAGTACCGCGGAGTAGAGGGAAATCGTGTTGCTCACGAGCACGTACTCGGCACGCCCCACGGCGAACACGTGAGCGGACCAGTCGAGGAGCGGGTTCTCGTGCGCGGTCACTACCTCCAGTGGGCTACCCTTGATTCGCGCGTTCAACTTCTGCGACGGCCGGAGGATCATCACGCCCTCACCAGTTCGCGGTCGTGATCGAGAGTTGCAACACGGTGGCGATCCCCACCCACACGAGGTACGGGACCTGAGCGACTGCGACCCACCGGGCGTGCGGCCACACGGCGACCATCGACCACACGATGGTGCCGAGCACCACCAGGATGTCCGCCGCCGCGAGGGGCAGGTTCCGCAGCCCGAACTGGATCGGAGTGAAGCTCAGGTTCGCGATCAGGTTGATGGCGAACGGCACCGCGACCGCTCGCGGGATCTTGCCCCGCACCGCCTGCACGAACACGTACCCGAAGCTGACGACGATGACCGGGTACAGGATCGTCCAGATCAGCCCGATGGTGCTTCCGTCGGGCGTCCAGCTCGGCTTCGCCAGGGTGTTGTACCACTCCATCCGCGTCATCGTCGGCCCCTCAAATGATCGGTCTCGCCGGCCTCACGCCGCATCGACCGCGCGTCGCAACCTCGATTTGGCGGCCTCCGACAGGTCCCGCCAGTCCCGGCCCTGCACCCCCGCGGCCAACGCCCACAACAGGTTCAGGCTCGCACGAGGTCGTCGCTCCTTGACGAGCAGGTAGGCGACCACGGGGCCGAGCCGCCGCAGGTCGCCGACCGTCGCGACGCCGCTCTCGCGGAGCCAGTCTGCACTCTTCGGGCCGAGGTTCTTCAAGGCCGCGATCGAATCCTCGTCGTTCATGGCCGCTTCCCGATGACTGCACCCACCCAGGCGAACATCGACGCGGTCGCTCACGTTCCGACCGTGCTCACCAGATGCGGAGCGGGTCGGATTACGGTATAGTCTACGTCCAACCCTCGCCAGCCGTTCCAACGCCTCGTTTCCCGACCAGGGCCGCTTCCGGCGGCCCGACGTTCGTGACCGGACGACGGGCCTGAACGGGAGACCCGGAACCGTCGAACAGCCGAGTGCAACCGATGCGATTCCTTTGCGCGACCGTCGTGATGATCCTGCTCGCCGCTTCCGCGACCGCCGCGGAGCCGCTCGCGTGGGTGAAGAAGCCCGAACTGGTCCACGACCCGAAGGCCGGGAAGTGGGTCGTGACGTTCGAGCTGGACGCCCTTTGCGACGTCGAGGTCGCAATCATCGACCCCAAGAGCGGGGCCGTCGTGCGCCACCTGGGTGCGGGCGTGTTGGGGCCGAAGGCACCGCCGCCGTTCGCGGCGAACACACGCTCCCAGAAGCTCGAATGGGACGGGAAGGATGACTACCGCGTCGCGGTCCCAAAACCGGAAGCCCTGGCCGTGCGGGTCCGGGCGGGGATGAGCGTGGCCCTGGAGCGGGTCGTGGGCGGCGACCCGTACGCGTACTACTCCGAGGAGAGCGGCCACAATGACCACAGTCCGTTCGGGATCAACGGCCTGGAACTCAAGCCGGACGGTACGGTGTACGTGCTGGGCCACTCCAGCAACTTGGGGCCGCCCGCGTTGCGCCGGTATGACACCGACGGCAACTACCTGCGAACCGTGTTCCCGCCGCCCGCCGGGAAGGACGTGAAGGCCATGAACGGGTGGGGGATCAACGTCAAACCCGACGGCACCTACACCCCGAAGTTCAACCGGCTGACCGATCCTTCGCTGACGACGACCGTCCTCGACACCGCGACCGGCGGCATGGCCCGGCTCTTCCCGACCACGCACAAGAGCCGGCTCAGTTTCTGGCACACGAGCTTCGGCGGGGCGACCTTCGAGTTGCTGACGATCAACGCCGACGGCACCATTCCCCAAGCTCCCGCCGAACGAAGTCCCGGCCCGCTGGTCAAGAGCCCGCCGCTCGGCCTGGGGCCGGTCGAGCCCAACAGCCACGTCGTCAACTCGCTGCTGGGGCCGGTGTTCACATGCCCGACCCCGGACGGCAAGCACTTCTACCTGAGCGGCATGTACGCCGCGACGACGCAGTACGGCTCGATCAAGGAGATCAAGGCGGACGGCACCTGGCGGGACGGGCAGGTGTGGAAGGTCGATCTCGCGACGCGAACCGCGCAGGTCGTGTTCTCCCTTCCCGAAAAGGGCATCCCCACGGTGCCGAAGGACCGCCGGGCGGCACTCGGCGGCACGCACAGCTACGCCGCCCTGCACGGCGTCGCCCTGGATAAGGACGGGAACGTGTTCGTGTGCGATCGGCTGAACAAGCGGCTCGTGGTACTGGACCCGAAGGGCAAGGTCGTCCGCGAGATCCCCGTCGAGCACCCGGACGCCGTCGCCCTGAGTGCGAAGACGGGCACACTCTACCTCACCACCCGTTTCGGCGACGAGCACTCCGGTCGCGGGCGGGTGGAGTTGCTCAAGTACACCGACTGGCGGAAGGACGACAAGCCGGCGGCCACCGTCCGCGTGTCCGAGACGGGGTACACCGACCGCCACAAGTGCTCCCACCTCGTCGTGTGCGACACCGACAAGGGCACCAACGTCTGGGTCGCGTACACCGAGATGCCGGTCCGCATCTACCGCGACGACGGCAAGGAACTGGCCCTGCTGAAGGACTTCTACCGGGTCGAGGGGGCACAGCGGTGCCTGGGGTTCGACCGCATGGAGGTGGACCAGAAGACCGACGAGGTCTACCTGCTGGACGACCACGCCGGGGTCTGGAAGGTCGGCGACTGGAAGAACCCGCGGTTCGTGAAGGTGCCGCTCAAGACGGCGAGCATCGCCATCGACCCGCGGAACCGACACGTCTACGCCCGCACCCTGGCCGACGGCAGTTCCTCCTACTCGGTCGGCAAGGTCGCCCGCTTTCAACTGGACAAGACCGACTACCCGCCCGCGAACCTCGGCGACACGGGCACCAACCGGCTCACGCCCGCGTTTCACTACGAGTGGTGCTTCACCGGCAACGGTGACAAGGGGATCGCGGTCGCCCCGAACGGTAACCTCGCGGTCGTGGGCGACCCGAAGGACGGGCTGCGGGTGTTCGCGGGAACGGCGGCGAAGGTGCCGTGGGAGGCGACGATCGTTGCGAAACTGCCCGACGCGGCCGGCGGGGTGCGGTTCGACTTTCAGGGGAACCTGTACGTCGGGTACATCGACAAGAAGCCGACGGCCGTGCTGCCGGGTTTCGCGGGCGATCGGTTCGCGGGTGCGGTGGGCCGCATCCACAAGTTCACCCCGACCGGCACTCTGGAGAGCGGCAACCTGTTCCCCAAAGCTCCCGCCGGCCCGACCGTCACCTACGACGTGCCGTACGGGGCGTTCGACACGGACTGCATCACCCGGACGCCCCGGTTCGGCGTCGACGGGTACGGCCGCATCTCCTACCCGACCAACGTCGCGCAGCGGGTCGCGGTCATCGACAACGCGGGCAACGAAATCCTCCACTTCGGCACCTACGGGAACCGCGACTCGACGGGCGGGCTGGCCGGCGACCTGGTCCCCGTGAAGGGCGTGCCGCTGGCGTTCCCGAACAGCGTGGACGCCACCGACGACCACGTCTACGTCGCCGACATGGTGAACCTCCGGTTGCTGCGGCTGAAGAAGCAGTTCCGGGCGGAAGCGACCTCGCGGTAATCGGCTCGCTCTCCGCAAGAATCGCCCGCGACGTCCTGGCAACGAGTTCCGAGGAACCTCTCCATGTTACTTCGTGCGGCCCTCACTCTCTTCGCCGTCGTTCTGGCTCAACCGCCCCTCGCCGCCGTGAAGATTCGGGTCCCAGAAGACCACAAGACTATCCAGGCGGCGGTCGACGCCGCGCAGCCCGGCGACACCGTCGTGGTGGCACCGGGCAAGTACACCGAACGCATCCGCCTCAAGGCCGGCGTCGCTCTGCGGAGCCGCGG
>SXHE01000265.1 GCA_005773755.1 Planctomycetia bacterium | reverse complement strand
GGCGCCTCCGTGTACAGCACGCGGCTGAGCAGGATCGCGGAGTTGCCCACGATGAACCGGCCCGGTTCGAGGATGAGCTGACAGCCGCTCTCGCGCAGCGCGGGCATGATCGCGTCGGCGAACGCGCTCGCGGGCTTGGCCTCGTCCTTGCGGTAGTTGATGCCGAACCCGCCGCCCATGTTCAGGTACTTGATGTCGTGGCCCTGCGCCCGGAACTGCTTGATGAGGGCCAGCCCCTTCTCGGCCCCCATGCGGTACGGGTCGGCCTTGAGGATGGGCGACCCCAGGTGCATGTGCAGCCCGACCACCGCGAGGCCCGGATGCCCGACGACGCCCTTCGCCACGTCAACGATGGTCTCGATGTCCAGGCCGAACTTCACGCCCTTCACGCTGGTGTCGGTCTTCACGTGCGTCTTCGGCGGCAGGTCCGGGTTCACGCGCAGGGCAACGTTGGCCTTCACGCCCAACCCGTTCGCGACCTTGCCGATGTTGTGCAGTTCCTGCTCGCTCTCGACGTCGAACAGGAACACGCCGTTGCGCAAGGCGAACTCGATCTCGGTGTCGGTCTTGCCGACGCCGGCGAACACGATCTTGGAATCGACCGGACCCGCGGTCAGCGCGCGCTGGAACTCGCCCTGCGAGGTCACGTCGAACCCGCTGCCGTGCTTGCCCATGAGCCGGCAGATGCTGAGGTTGCCGTTGGCCTTCACGCTGTAGCAGGTGACCGGCTTGGCCTCCGCGAACGCGGTCTGCACCTCGGTCAGCTTCTGCACGAGCGCCGCTTCCGAGTACACGTACAGCGGCGTGCCGTACTTGGCGGCCAGCTCGGGAACGGGCACGTCCTCGCAGAACAGCGTGCGGTCGCGGTAGTCGAAGTGGTCCATTGTGTGCTCGGTGGTGGGAATCGGTAAGCGGAGATTCTACCACTGAGCCGCGCCGGTGTCCGGCTGCGCCTTCGATTGCTCCTCATGCGCCTTGAGCTTCTTGTCGAGGAAGAACGGGCCAAACGGGACGATGGACGCGAGGGCGGCGAGGCCGACCAGCTTCGCTGTCAGCGCGCCCTTGCCCCACGCGACGAAGGTGATGAGCGCGTAGGCCACGAACAGCCCGCCGTGGATCGACCCCACCCAAAACACCGCCAGCTTGCCAAGCGCCGCGGTCGGCGTGTCGGCCGCCGGCACATACTTCAGCGGCATCGCGACGAAGAACAGGATCAGCGCGGAGACGCCTTCCACAAGGCCCGCCGCGCGGACCCGACCGACCGGAGTTTCGAGCACGAGGAACCTCGAAGCTGTGAAGATTAGTCGCCCAGGATCGTGTAGCGTTGGGGAGGAACGAGCAGGCAAACGGTGTTGCCCGGCCGATCGACGATGAGCGCGAACAGGTGGAGGATGTCGTAGCCAAGAACCGACATGTCGAGTGCCTGTTCGTCTTGGAACGCCGAATACGCACCTTCGATTAAGGTCGGTTGCCCGTCGGTTCGGAGGAAGCCGAGAGTCGTCCACACCTGCCACGTTTCGACGGGCCCGCCGACGCCGGTGAGTTGTTTTGGTGCGAGCGCGACCGGTCGGCCGAGCCGACGCAATATCTTTGGGGCCAGCACGGTTGTACTCGCACCGGTGTCGATCAGGAACGGGCATTCGACCCACCCGCCGTCGGCGGCCTGCACGACACCGATCACCACAGGCTGCGGGACGTGTTCAGCAGGTTCGTACCAGCCGCCGTTAATGCGCATAGATTCTCTGCCCCCCTAGCGGCGACACATACACGCTCAGAAAACCGCGGCCGGGGTTCGGGTGCGCCGCCCGCGCCCGCGCTTCGACCTCCTCTGGGTCGTCACCGACGAACAACTCCTGTCCGGCCACGCACACGAACTTCCCGGTGTGGGCGGCGCGGATCTCCGTCACGCGCGCGTTCCACCACACGAGGTTCAGTTGAAACTGCGCGTTCGCGGCGACGTTCGCGGCCCGCTCGTCGTCCGATATGACCGGAGTTTCGATGATGCGCGGGGCCGATTCCACGGCTCTGATCATAGCCTCACCTCATTTGCGCGAGTCGCCCTTATGATAGCCGCTGTTGCCAGTCACGCAACTGCTTCGCGACCTCGGCCGGGGCGGTGGAGCCGTAGCTTTTGAACGCGGCCAGCGCGTTCGCCACGCCGAGCGATGCCTTCACTTCCGCTGATGGGAAGCACGCGTCGGGCAGGTCCGCGAGGCGGCACTTGCGCAGCTCGCACTCGCGCACGAGGTTCCCCACGATCTCGTGCGCCAAGCGCATCGGCGTGCCGCGAGCGCTCAGGGCTTCCATCAAGGTGGTCGCGTCGAGGAAGCCGGCGTCGAGGCGCGCAGCGATCACTTCGCGGCGCAGCGTCGTCTGACTCACCAGCGTGGCCGCGACCGCGAGGCACCCGGCCACCGTGTCGAAGGCGTCGAAGAGCGCCGTCTTGTCTTCTTGCAGGTCGCGGTTGTACGCCAGCGGCAGGCCCTTCACCAGCACGAACAGGTGTTGCAACGCGCCGATCACGCGCCCGCTCTTGCCGCGCGTCAGTT
>SXHE01000264.1 GCA_005773755.1 Planctomycetia bacterium | reverse complement strand
GTGTTCGTACAGGTGGGTGCCGTCGAAGTAGGCCAACCCGTGTTCGTCGGTGGTGAAGTGGCTGGGCACCCAGTCGAGGATCACCCCGATGTCGTGCTGGTGCAGAGTGTCGATCAGGAACATCAGGTCTTGCGGGGTTCCGTACCGGCTGGTCGCGGCGAAGTACCCGGTGGTCTGGTAGCCCCACGACGCGAAGAACGGGTGCTCGGTGATCGGCAGCAGTTCGACGTGGGTGAACCCCATCTCCGCGCAGTACGTCGCCAGCTTCGGGGCCATGTCGCGGTAGTTGAGCGAGTGGTACGGCGGGTCGGCCTCGCGCATCCACGAGCCGAGGTGCAGCTCGTAGATGCTTAGCGGCTTGTCCTGTCCGCCCTTCGCCTTGCGCGCCGCCATCCAGTCCTTGTCGTTCCACTCGTAGCCCAAATCCCACGTCACCGCAGCGCTCTTGGGCGGAATCTCGCAGGTGAACGCGAACGGGTCCGTCTTCTCGGCGGTGAACCCGCCCGGTGCGGCGACGTGATACTTGTAGCAAGTGCCGCCGCTCACGCCAGCGATGAACCCGCCCCACACGCCCGACGAGCCGATCCGCTGCAACGGGTTCGCCCCGCGCTCCCAACTGTTGAAGTCGCCGATCACGCTCACGGAGTCGGCGTTCGGTGCCCACACCGCGAAGTGATACCCGGCCTTCCCGTCCACCGTGGCCGGGTGCGACCCCAACTTGTCGTACAGCCGGATGTGGCTCCCCTCGTTGAACAGGTACATGTCTTGCGGGCCGAACCAACCGTATTCGCCCACCGCGCCAGGATTAGGCGTGCTGGCGGGTGCGGGTGCGGAACCGAACGGCAGGAACTTCGGGGACTCGACGCTCATGGTGGTGTGGCAGCGCGAGGAAGTGGGAAAGATAAGGAAGGATTACCGGATTAGCGGGCCAACCGCCAGACGCGGCCCGGCGGTTCCGCGAAAGAACTGCTCGCAGTTGCAACGATTGTGCCGGTCACGCCCCGACAGGCGTACCGTGAACCATTTGCTCCCAGGCTCCTTCGAGCACCGCGAGCGCATCGGCAGGCAGCGGCAGTGTGGAGTAGGCCAGGCGCGTGTACAGCAGCGCGAGTCGCGCGAACTCCTCTTCTTGATCGGGAAACGCTTCGCCCAGCCGCAGCGCGAACTCGATGGGCGTCTCGGTCGGATCACGGCCGGAGGCGCGGTCGTGCGCCCACGCATCCAGCGCCTCGAAACTGTACGCAATCAACTCGTTCGGGTCGCGCCCTTCGGCGGTCCCGTCGGCAAACGGATTCGAGTACGCGCTAAACGGCGGTGGCCGAACTGCCACTTGCGGCTTCGCCACGACCGCCGCGCCAGCGCCACCAGAAGGGGCGCGCCCGAACAGGTTGGCCCACCACGCGCGCAACCCGTCGAGCCAGCGGCGCGCCCAGTCGGTGAATGGGGCCAGGTACTTCAACAGGCCGAAGAACAGCGCGAAGATGATGAGCAGCGCGACCAGCGCGAACACGAGCCACTTGAGCGCCCCCGCGACCTTCTCCAACATGCCGCCCTGAGAGTTCGATTGCGAACCGCTGTCGCGCGAGCCGCCTTGCTCCTTGGCCTCGTCGCCGTCTTGGTCAGTCTCGTTCGCCTTCGGCTCGCGGTCTACGGAACCCTTCTTGCCTTCGCCCTTCTGGTTGCCGCCGTCGCCCTCTTGCTTCTTGCCGCCACCGCCCTTCCCTTCGCTCCCCTTGCCGCTGCCTTTCTCGCCCTTCGAGCCGCCGGGTTGACCGCCTTTGCCGCTGGCGTTGCCGTCGCCGGCCTTCGACTCGCTGCCGGCCGCGCCGTCGCCCTTGCCGCTGGACCCGCCGCGCTGGGCGTAGCGCGAGGCGTCGCGGTCGGACTTGCCCGCGCGCTCGATGCCGAACCACGATACCTCCGAGTGCGGGCGCGGGAGGAACGCGCCGAGCACCACGAATACTGCGATCAAGAGCGCGCCGAGGCCGAGCCAACTCGCGGTCATCGCGGCCGGCACCTTCGCCTTGCGCTGGCGCAGGTAGCGGCGCACGCCGAGCAAGCTCGTCGTGACGAGCAGGCCGAGCGCGCTGGCGATGTACACGGCCATTTGTATGAAGGTCGCGCGGCGGCGCTTGTCGTCGGCGGCGTCGATCAACGACTGCCCGAGCGCGAACAGCGGCAGCGCCGCGAGCGCGAAGTACAGCACCCACACGCCCGGCGTGTGCCCGGCCTTGCGCTTCGCTTCGCGGTGCGCCTTGTACTTCTCGATCCAGTTCCAGAGCTTGGAATCGGGTTGGGGCGCGGACTTCTTACCCCGTCGCTTACGCTCCGGGTTCGCCTTCGGCTTCGCGCTCACCTGCGGCTTGCGACTAACGGGGGCAGGTTCGTCTGCGTCCAAGCCTGCTGCGTTGAGCAGGCCGCGCCCGCTCGACTCTCGCTTCTCGTCGATGTGTGTGCAGTCCCATGTGAGCTTGTGCGCGCTCCACCAGATCAACCCCATGAGGCCGAGGTTGACCAGCCAGCCCCAGGAGTTGAGCCACCCCTGCGGGTACTCGACGTAGGAGAGCAGCGCGAGGTAAGTGACGACGGCAAGCGCGATGCCGTAGATCGCGGCGCGGCCCGCGTCGTACTGGATCGAGATGCGGGCGACGAGCACAGCGGCCGACACGAAGAAGAAGAGCGTGTAGAGCAGCCGGTCGGAGTACTTCCCCACGTACAGCACTTCCACGAAGAAGAACGCGAGGCTGCCGACCATGAGCATGACCAGCACCGGGCTGAGCGCGATCACGACGTAATCGGCGACAGAGGGCGCGTCTTTCTCAGCCATTGTGCCTTCCCGTTAGCCGCGAGCCGCAGGCGCGCGCACTGAATGACGGCGCTCGCTCCTCACGGTTTCATCGGGAAGCCATACGGCTGGCCGGGGAAGCTGCCCGGAAAGCTCGGGGCCAGCGGTTTCAGCGGCGCGCGCTGTTGCAACGACTTGATGTGCGCCTCGAACTCCGGCGACTTGGCGATCTCGGCCAGCACCTTGCGCAGCGCGTCGGCGGTCAGCCGCTCGCCGTGCGTGTCCTTCACCCACTTCTGCTCGCGCGCGGTCGCGAACCGGCCCAGCGCCGCGAGGAACAGCGCGTCCACCTTGTCGGTCGCGGGCTTCGGCGACTTCGCCAGCTCGTCGATGAGCCGGTCGAGCGGGTCGGTCACGAGCGGGCCGGGCGCGCCGCCGAGCGGCTTCGGCTGCAACGCTTCGTCGCGCGGGAAGGTCAGCACCGCGCCGCCGGTCTTCTCAAAGGGCACCGCGCCGACCGCGAAGTGTGACTGCCCCTTCCCGCCCGGCCCTTCGCGGGTCGAGAGCAACAGATACTTCGAGTCTGGACTGAACTGCACACGCACGAAGTCGAGTTCCTTCGTCGGGAACTCGGCCCGCGCGATCTCCTTCCCGGTCGCGGCGTCCCACACGACGTACTCCGCCGGCCCGCTCAGAGTCTTCCCACTGTTGTCGTACGCCCCGCGCGTCGCATGTCGCGACGAGGTGCCGGTTACGGTCACGACCAGCTTCCCGTCGGGCGAGTACGCCCCGTCGGTCACGCGCCGCTTGTGGTCGCCCAGCACGAACTTGGTCTTGCCGGTCGCCGTGTCCACGAGGCGCGGCTCGTCGCCCGCGATCATCGTCAGCAGCGTCTTCCCGTCTGGACTGAGGTCGAGCGGCATCGCGTTGACATCAATCTCAATGGTCGCCGACTTCTTCCCCGTGACCGGGTCGGTGTAGTTGACGATGCGCCGCGTGGTGGTATTCGCGCCGAAGATTTGGTGGAACTCCATGATGAAGCGCGCGCCGCGGTGCCACAGCCACGGGTTCGTGGTGCTGTACGTCACCGAGTCGGACACCTTGCCGCGCTGCTTCTTCGCGACCGGGTCGTAGTGAACGATGCTGTACTTCAGCGTCCACGGCGGCGACGCGGAGAACCCGGAGGCGGACGTGTGGTAGAGCAACGTGCCGTCGGGCCGGTAGTGGACCTGCGACGCGCCTTCTTCGCCCGGCCCGATCGTGTGCAGTTTCTTGCCGGTTGCGGCGTCGTAGAAGATCACACCGAACTGCCACGCGCCGCACGCGACTGTTTTGCCGTCGGGCGAGAACTTCGCGTCATGCACACGGGTCTTCTCGACCGTCCAGAGCGTCTTGCTCGTGTCGCGGTCGAAGAGGACGAGCGTGCTGCCGTCGGACACGAGGAACCGCTTGCCGTCGGCGCTGATGTCGTACACGGTCGCAACGGTGTTAGCGACCCACACCGGCTTGACGGTCCAGGCGTCGCGCGGCTCCGCGGCCATGGCGCGCGCGACCCCGGACAGCAGCGCGAGCGCGATCAGAACGGTCCGCATGACGCCCTCCTCTGCTCTTCCCCAGCGTTAAGCTTGCACTGGCGGCGCGGTTCCCGCAAGATAAAGTCCTGCGAACCGCCAAACCTCCCGCCCCGCGAGTTCCCGCCATGCGCCGTTCCGCACTTCCCTTGACCGTCCTCCTTGTCGCGTCCTCGCTCGCCGGGGGCGCGGAGCCGATCGATAACGAGTACTTCGAGAAAAAAGTACGGCCGATACTCGCAACCAACTGCGTCAGTTGCCACGGCGAGAAGAAACAGAAGGGCGAACTGCGACTCGATCAGAAGGCCGGGTTCGTGAAGGGCGGCGAGAGCGGCCCCGCGGTAGTACCCGGCAAACCCGACCAGAGCCGGCTGGTGAAGGCGATCCGTTACGACGGCGACATCAAGATGCCGCTGAAAGGGAAGCTCTCCGACGCCGACATCGCGACGCTGACCGAGTGGGTGAAGGGCGGCGCGCCGTGGCCCGACGACGGCGGGATCGGCAAGGGGCCGGACAAGCCCTTCG
>SXHE01000263.1 GCA_005773755.1 Planctomycetia bacterium | reverse complement strand
GCACGCGCCGTCCGAGAAGTACATCACGCCGGTGACCCGCGCGCCGGTTGTGGGTGCCCCGGCCACGGGCGCGAGCCGCAGCCCGCCCTCGGACAGTTCCGTCACCTCGAAGAGCGCGCGCCGACTTCGAGCACCGGCCCCGCGCCGGGCGGGTACGGCAGCCGGAAGTACTCGCGGCGGTTGGGTTGATCGTCCATCGGTGCCCTGCCCACTTAGCGCCGCGTGCCCTTCAGGTCGAGTACGTGCGCCGCGGCCGTGCCGTTGCCGAAGGTCTTGAAGTCCTTGAACTGCCACACCACTTTCTTCTCGCGCGTAACTTCGAACAGTTGGGGGTTGTCCGGCCCGGCGTGGCAGTTGCCGACGATCAGGTTCCCGTTGGGGAGCGCGTGCAGCGTCGTCACCCACGCCAGCGTGATGCCGGGCAGTTCCTTCTGGTCGATGCTCCACACGATCTTGCCGTCCTTGTTCACCTCCAACACGCGGTTGTTGTTACCGCCGGCGATGACGGTGTTGCCGTTCTCCAGCCGGATCGCGCCGTACACCGACGTGCCATGCCCTTCGGGGCCGTGGCCCGGCGCGGCCGCGCGCCCGCCCAGGTCGAGCTTGTACTCCCACACCACCTTGCCCTTCGCGTCGTACTCGCGCACGCAGCCGTCGCCCTCGTGGCACACGAGGTAGTTGCCGGTGTCGAGTTTGCGCACCATGCGTGTGTCGGTGTGAGGGTTCGGCTTGTCCACCTTCAGCGCGATCTCAACCACGATCTTCCCGTCCTTGTTCACCTCCACGATGCGCCGGTTGCCGCTCTCCGCGACCATCGTGTTGCCGTCCGCGAGCCGCTGGAACGCGTGAACCTCGACACGGCCCTTGTAGCCCTCTTTCGGTTTCGCCTCGTACTTCCACACGACCTCCTTCTTCGGCGTCATCTCGGTCACAACGGTCGCGCCGGTGTGCAGCAGCAGGTTGCCGTTGGGTAGCAGGTGAACGTCGTGCGAGCCGTGCCTGCACTCGACTTCCCACTCGACTTTGCCGTCGCGCCCGACGATGGCGACCTTGCCCTTGTCCTGCGCGAGCACGCGATAGCCGGGGTGCGCGGGCGGATCCGCGGCGAACAGCGCCGGCGCGAGCGCGAGGAGCGCGAGGGAGAGAAGGAGTCGCATGGAAAGCCTCGAATGTGTTGAAGCCGCTCGCGGCTTCGCAAGGGCGAGATTTACTTCCCCAATTTGTATTCCGGCGTCACGATCCACGGCAGTACCTTCGCGCGCGTCGCCCAAGCTTCCCACAGCGTGACCAACTCTTTCACCTTCGCGGGGTGCTTCGCGGCGAGGTCGTTGGCCTCCACGCGGTCGACCTTCAGGTCGTACAGCTCCCACTTGCCGGCCGCGCCCTTCGCGACCAGCTTCCAGTCGCCGGCGCGCACGGCCCGGTTGCCCTCGTGTTCCCAGTAGATCGCCTCGCGCTCGGTGGGCTTGTTCGCGAACGCGGGCACGAGGCTCTTACCTTCGAGCGGCGTGATCGTGTGTTCGCCGACCTTCGTTGGGTACTTCGCGCCGCTCAGTTCCACGCACGTCGCCATCACGTCGATCAGGTGGCCGGGTTGCGTGCGTAGCTCGCCCTTCGCGCTGACCCCGCGCGGCCAGTGCGCGATCAGCGGCGTGCTGATGCCGCCCTCGTGGACCCAGTGCTTGTACTCGCGGAACGGCGTGTTCGACACGTTCGCCCACCCGCGGCCATAGGCGACATAGGTGTCCGCGGGGCCGGGCATCACCTTCGGCCCCATGCGCACCGGGAACCCGTCGCGGGTCTGCGGCGGCACACTGCCTGGCGGCAGCAAGGCGTCGTTCGCGATGAGCGGTAGCGTCGGCTTCGCGGGGCGCTCGATGTTGGGGTGATTCTTGTTGCCCGCGCGCCCCTGCACTTCCGCACAGCCGCCATTGTCCTGCATGTACAGGATCAGCGTGTTGTCGAGCCGACCGGTGCGCTTCAGCTCCGCGACAATCTTACCCACGCCCTGATCCATGCGATCCACCATCGCCGCGTACACCTCCATGCCCGCGGCCTCCCACGCCTTGTCGCTCACAGCGCTCCAGTCGGCCGCGCCGGGACTCATGGCCTGCTTCGGGTCGATGAGGCCGAGCTTCGCGGCCTTCGCGAACCGGGCCTTGCGGACCGCCTCGTAGCCGTCGGCGTACTTCCCCTGGTACTTGGCGATGTCTTCCGGCAGCGCGTGCATGGGCCAGTGCGCCGCGGTATAGGCGACGTACATGAGGAACGGCTTGTCCCGGTGGTCCTTGTCGTGGTCCGCGACGAACTTCACCGCGTGGTCCGAAATGGCGTCGGTATAGTAGTACGTTTTCGGCTTGTAGTCCGGGTCGGCGAACGGCGAGATCGGCGTGTTATCGCGCGTCAGCGTCGAAGGGTCGAAGAAGCTGCCCGCGCCGTGGATGGTACCGTAGTAGCGGTCGAACCCGCGCTGGAGCGGCCAGTTGTGCGTCGGGGCTTTGGGGCCGTTGTGTCGCGTGACGTGCCACTTCCCGACCGCGTAGGCTCGGTAGCCCGCCGGCTTCACGGCCTCGGCCAGGGTGACGCAGTTCCGGTTCAGGTCGCCGCGGTAGCCGGGGAACTTGTCGCCCTTGTCGTCCATCATGTGCCCGACGCCGGCCTGGTGCGGGTACAAGCCGCTCAGCAAACTCGCGCGCGTCGGGCAGCAGCGCGCGGTGTTGTAGAACTGCGTGAACCGCACGCCGCCGGCCGCGAGCGCGTCGAGGTTCGGCGTG
>SXHE01000262.1 GCA_005773755.1 Planctomycetia bacterium | reverse complement strand
GGTGGACGAGTGCCACCACTCGACCAGTTCGACCTACAAGAAGGTCGTCGGATACTTCCAGGCCCTCAACCCGAACATGAAGGTCGTGGGCATCACCGCGACCCCGAACCGGTCGGACGGCACGGCGCGGGGGCTGATGTTCGAGTCCGTCGCCTACCAGATGTCGATTAACGACGCGATCACGGGCGGCTGGCTCGTGCCCGTCGATCAAGAGTACGTCGTGGTCGATTCGCTCTCGCTCGACGGCGTGAAGACCGGCAAGAACGAGTTCGGGGAAGCGGACTTCGCGCAGGGGCAGCTCGAAGCGGTGATGGTGCAGGAGGAGATGCTGCACAAGCTCGCGGTGCCGACGCTCGACAAGGTGGGCGACCGGCCGACGCTGGTGTTCACCGCCAGCGTGCGGCACGCCCACGAACTCGCCGCGGTGCTCAACCGGTACAAGGCGAACTGCGCCGTCGCGGTGGACGGCACGACGCAGCAGGAGCGCCGACAAGAAATCGTGCGGGACTTCGCGGACGGCAAGGTTCAGTTCCTCTGCAACTGCGCCGTACTCACGGAAGGGTTCGACGCGCCGAAGTGTGCCGCCATCGTGATGGGGCGTCCCACCAAGTCGCTGACGCTCTACACGCAGATGCTCGGGCGCGGGTTGCGCCCGCTGCCCAACACGGTGGACGGGGTGCCGGACGCGGGCGACCGACGGCTCGCGATCCTGACGAGCGACAAGCCCAAGTGCATGGTGCTCGACTTCGTGGGCAACTCGCAGCACAAGCTCGCCAACGCCTACGACGTGCTCGGCGGCAACTACGACTGCGAGACGCGCGAACTGGCGCGGCGCGAGGCCGCCGGCGAGCGCAAGGACGTGGGCGAGACGATGGACCAAGCGGCGGCGCTGCTGATGCTGGAGCGGCAGTGGAAAGAGCGGGAGCACGTCAGGGCGCGCGACGTGGTGTACGGGTCGCACGCAGTCAACCCGTTCGACGAGTTCGCCGCCGAGATCGTGGGCAGCGAGTACACCGGACCGGCGCGCGGGACCGCGACCGACTCGCAGGTGCGGCTGCTGATGAACTTCGGCGTCGCGCAGGCGGTCGCGGAGCGGTACTCGAAGCGGCAGGCCGGCGCGGTCATCGACTCCATCGGCAAGACCCGCTGCACGACCAAGCAGGCGGCGACGCTCAGGCGCGCGGGCGTGGACCCCGAAGGCGTCCCGTTCGCGCGGGCCTCGCGAATCATCGACGCCATCGCCAAGAACAACTGGCAGCGCCCGGAGGTACTCCCCGAATGAGCATGGTCAACCGCCTCATCGAGCAACTGAAGCAGCGCGGCCTGAGCATCGAGTTCGGCAACGAGAAGAACGTGCTGCTGCTGTGCGGCCCCGCGAGCGAGAAGACGCCCGAAGTCCTCAACGCCGTCAAGCGGTTCAAGCCCGAACTGTTGAAGCTCTACGCGCCCCAACCGAAGCCCGACGCGGAGACGCCGACTCCTCCCGAACCCGCCGCGCCCGCCGACCCCGACGAGGAAGCCTGCGCCGTGTGCGGCCGGGTCACGGACGCCGAGGACCGCGACGTGCTGGCGACGAACCACTACCTGTGCGACCGGACGGAGTGCCCCAGCAAGGTCGCGGCCCGGCGAAACGCTTCACGGAGGACGGCGGCATGACGCGCGACGAGTTCGTGAAGGCGTGGGGCGACAAGTACCTCGGCATCGTGACCCGCGCCGCCGCGATGGACAAGGCGACGGCGCTGTACGGGCGGTGGCTGGCGCTCCAGGTGAACGAGGTCGATGCGTGGCTGGGCACACTGTTTGACGCGCTCGATGCGGGGTCCGGTGACACCGGGTTGTCACTCGCGCCGCCGGCCGAGGTGCAGGAGCGCTGGGTGGTGCGGGCGCTGGTCGCGATGTGGGCGAAAGTTTTTGAGCCAACGATTGCGGGCGGCGAACCCGCCGCGCCGATGAACAGGCTCCCGGACAAACTCGCGGCGTGGCTGACCGTCGAAGAAAACCGCAAGGCGGTCACGGCGTGGCTCAACGAGCAGGTGCGGGAGCGGCAGACGAGCGCGGCTTAGGAACAACGGAGGCGGTGTCGTGCTGTTCTCGAAGCGACTCGAAGCGATTGGATTCGCGACCTACTCGGACTACTTGGCGTCCGACGTGTGGCGGGCGTTCCGTCAGCGCTACCGCGCTTCGGGCAAGCGGATGACGTGCTTGGTGTGCGCGAGTAAGCCGATTCAGTTGCACCACCACACCTACGTTCGGCTCGGGCGCGAGAGGCTGGAAGACGTTGACCCGCTGTGCCGCGCGCACCACGAGGCGGTTCACAAGTGGCTCAAGGAGAGTGGTCGCTTCTTTGTGGAGTACACCAGCGAGGCGATTGTTGCACTCGGCGGGTGCGCGCCCGCCGAGTCTGATCAACCGAGGAAGGTAAAGGGGGTCAAGCCGGCGAAGCGTTTAGGTAAGGCGAAGAGTGCCAAGTCTGTCTCTCGGCGGGCCGAAGGGAAGCGACTTGCCGAGAGACTCACGGAACAACTTGCCTTCGTCGCTGCGAGGCTCAGTGGCTTGCCTCTGACCACCAAGCGGGCGAAGAGGATGGCGCTCCTCGTTGAGACGAAAAGTCTCCACCTGCTCAACGGGCTTCTCAAGTGCGTTGAGCACGGACTTAGCCAACCGCCTCCACCGAAAAAGCCAAAGGTGCGACCGTGCGCACCTGTTCAACACAAGGGGCCAAAGAAGCCGAAGCCGAGCACAGGGCTGGCACCGGAACGATCCAATCCTAAGCCCTGGCGGTCGGCGGTGTTTTCTCGACGCGGAATGTCGTAGCAGCGAACTCGCTCGCTGTGGCAGTGGGTGTGGTGGCACGGGCCAACGGGTTAGCCGGTATCAGACCGGACTCTGGGGCGATAGCTCATCGAACACGCGGACCTGCGGGGCCGCGAGCATAGGGCGCGACCCAGCCGGCGTTGTAGTGCGTGGGTCGATTTCAGTTCAGTGGCCCGGTAGCGGGTTGCTGTACCAGTCTGCCCCGGTGTGCGTC
>SXHE01000261.1 GCA_005773755.1 Planctomycetia bacterium | reverse complement strand
GTCGACCTTCTCGAACACCTCGACCTTGCTCGCCTCGCCCTCCAGGAACAGCTTGCCGTTGCGCTTCACCGTGAACTTGTACGGCTGCTTCGTGCCCTGCACGTCCTTGTGGTCACCGAAGAAGCCCTCTTCGGACACCTCCTGGCCGCTCGTTTCGTCCTTCACGCGGCCCTCGGATTTCACCAGTAGGCCGGTCTCCTTGTCGAAGTACAGGTCGATGTCGCGGTGCCCCTTGCGAGACACTTTCACGCCCAGCGCGACCCGCTTCTCGACCTTGATCTCGCCGGTGGTCGCGAGCGTGAACGCCTTGTCCTTGAGCGGGGCCAGTGTCGTGACCCACGCCGCGCGCGCCTGCTCCTTCGCCTCCGCGAGTTGGTCCTTGTCCATCTCCGTCACGTCCTTTCCGATCTTCGACCAGCCCTTGTCGCCGGCCAGAACGATGAGGATGGGGAACTTCTGCCCGCCGGCCTCGATCTCCAGTTCGACGCGCTGCTTGTCGCTGCCGTGCGTCGTGACGGTCCCGGTGATCGGGATGCCGTCGCCCATGCCGTGGAACGTGCCCTTGAACGTGACCGCGCTGCCGGCGAACTTGTCGAGCTTGTCCTGCCCGCCGTGCGCCTTCACCGCTTTCTCGATCAGCTTCTTGGCGTCGGCCGCGTCGTCGGCCCGCGCCGGGACTGCGCCCGCGAACAGGAACCCCGCCACCAGCACCGCGTACCGGAACCGTGTCATTGCGAACTCCGAGTTGGGGAAGAGACGTGTGCCACCCAGAAGCGATTCGCCGTCCTCGCGGGCGTATTTTACGAACCCGCGGGTGCTATACTGCGCGGATGGAGCCGCTCAACCCGTTCGACCTGGCGTTCACCGACCCGGCGCACCCGTTCCACGTTCACCACATGGAACGCGCGCTCGACGAGGCCGCGACCGCGGCGCAGGAGGACGAGGTGCCCGTCGGTGCGGTGATCGTTCACCCCGACCTGGGCGTGATCGGGTGCGCGCACAACATGCGCGAACAGCTCAACGACCCGACCGCGCACGCGGAGATGATCGCGCTGACGCAGGCCGCGACCGCGCTCAAGTCGTGGCGGCTGGAGAAGTGCATCCTGTACGTCACGCTGGAGCCGTGCCCGATGTGCGCCGGCGGGATCGTGCAGGCCCGGTTGCCGATGGTCGTGTACGGCTGCACCGACCCGAAGGCCGGTGCGTGCGACACGCTGTACCAGATCACCAGCGACCCGCGGCTCAACCACCGGGCCGCGGTCGTGTCCGGGGTGCTCGCGGACCGCTGCTCCGCCGCGCTGACGGACTTCTTCCGCCGCAAGCGCGAACAGGGGAAGAAATGACCAATTCTCAATGACCCACCAATGAGCAAGGAATGACGAAGGCCAAATGACGAACGAAGAAGGACGAGAGCGCCTGTGTTGCTCACCTTCGTCATTTGTCTTTTGTGATTTGACCTTCCTTGCTCATTGGTGGGTCATTGGTGGGTCATTGGACATTTCCAAAGGGACGCGCAGCCCGCACAACCGGTACACGGCTCGTACCCTTCGCCCGTTTCGCGCCCGGATCGGCGCTCACACTTCCCGGCTTCAAGTGTTACACTGAATGGGACTTGTTGCGCCCGCATCTCGCACGGCCCGCCGGAGTCGCACCGATGAGGCACCGCTTCTCGCTCGTGATCGTGGTTCTGCTCGCCGCCGTTGCACTCGCGCCGGCTCAGCCGAACAACGTGTACTCCAAAGCCGTGCCGCCCGAAAAGGCGGTCCTCGATCGACTCAACCTCAAGACCGAGTGGACCCAGTTCATTCCGGTCGAGGGCAACCGCGACGCGCTCACGCAGGTGCAGACCATCGACGACCAGGTGTTCGTGCAGACGCGGACGGGCACGTTCGTCGTGCTCGACGCGCTGACCGGGAAGATTCAGTGGTCCGCTCGGCTCGGCAACGGCTCCTACGGCAACTCGCACCCGGTCGCGGCCAACGCCCAGTTCGTGTTCGTCGCGCACGTCACCAAGTTGTACGCCTTCTACCGGTACACCGGGGCGACGGAGTTCGTGGCCGAACTGGGCACCACGCCCACGGTCGGCCTGACGTGCGACGTCTCGGCCGTGTACGCGGTGCTGGGGATGCGGCCCGGTAGCGCCGGGGCCCACCGGGTCGCGGTGTACGACCTGCCCAACGCCATCGTCATCAACGACCCGGTCAAAGGCCCGGTCGATCAGCTCGCCCAGTCGGGTAAGGTCACGGCGACCAGCCCGGTCGACGACCTGCTGAAACGGTACAACCCCGGCGCGATCAACCCGGCCCCGCCGCCCCCGATGGACGCGCCGACGCGCCCGCGGGTGCTCCAAACCCCCGTCGGCGGGACCACCGGGAGCCGCACCCCGTCGCTGTACGCGCTGCCCAGCGTGGTGCCGCCGTACAACCTGGAACACCGCTCGCCGTCGCCGTCGCTCGGTACGCTCCCGTCGTTCGTCGCGCCGTACCGGTTGCACTCGGACGCCGGCAAGTACGTTCAGCAGACGCCCTCGCTCGGCGTGATCCCGCCGTCGGTGGCCGCGTCGCTGATGCTGGCCGACCTGCGCCCGAAGTCGGTGGCCCCGCCGCTCCGCTGGGAGTACGGTCTGAGCTCCCGTGTGCTGTACCAGCCGAACCTGACCCCGACGCGCGTCTGGACCGTGATCGAGGGCGAAACGACCCTCGCGCTCGGCAAGACCAGCGACGTGGGCCGCGTCGCGACCGAGGTGACCGAGCGCCTCACCTCGCCGATCTCGGCGCGGCCCTCGCAGTCCGGGGTGATGCAGTACACGCCGCTGGGCAACGGCACGCTGCTCGCCGTGGACGCGTCCAGCGGCAACCTGGCCGGCGGGATCAGCGTCAAGTGGCGGGCCGACGTCGGCGGCATCAACAACCACTCGCCGTTCGTCACGAAAGACTTCGTCTACGCGGCCGGCGACGACAGCGGCGTGAGCTGCATCAAGCGCGACACCGGCGCGGTGGTCTGGCGCTCGGACAAGAACGCCGACCGCGTGATCGGCGCGAACGAGGAGTTCGTTTATGTGCGCGACCGGCAGGGACGGTTCCTCGTGTTCGACGCCAAGCGCGCCACCGACCCGGCCCGCAAGAAGTCGGCCCCGCTCGGCTCCACCAACCTGAGCGACTTCAACGTCCACATCGTCAACACCGCGAACGACCGCGTGTACCTGGCCGCGGACAACGGGCTGCTCGTGTGCGTGCGCGACGCGGCCCCGAAGTACGCGCGCCCGGTCACCGTCTGGCCCGCCGCCGACGTGAACCCGCCGAAGAAGAAGGGCATCGAGCTGCAACCGGGCAAAGACGGCATGGAGCCGAAGAAAGACCCGGACCCGAAGAAGGAACCCGAGAAGAAGGAGCCCGAGAAGAAGCCGTAGCGCCAACAGGACCGCGGCCTGGAGCATCGCTCCGGGCCGCGAATCGCGTCACTTCAGCCACTTCGCGCAAAACTCCACGCACGCCTTGCGGTCCTCGTCCGTGACCTTGTGGCCGACGCCGGCGTTCACGCGCACCACCAGCTTGTCCTTCGCATCAACCTTCGCGTAGGCGACTTCGGCGGCCCTGATCGCGATCTTCGCGCCCTCGATGGGGCAGTTGCCGTCCGTGTCGCCGTTGGCGATGAACAGCGCGCGCGGCTGCTTCCCCGCAAACAGCGGCAGCAGGTTCGGGCAGTCGAAGTCGTCCAGAATGCCGGGGATCACCTTCGACCACAACGCGCGGCACACCTTCTTGTTGACGGCCGGTTCGCCCAGGTCTTTGGCCGCGGCCTCGTGTGCCGCCTTGATCGTGTTCGCCCGGCCCTGCCACTTGTCGTTCTCCAGGCTCCACTTGAAGCTCTGCACGCCGATCAGCGGGGCCGCGACCTTCACCCGGTCATCGACCGCCGCCGCGAGCCACGTCTGGATGCCGCCCATGCTGATGCCCATCATGCCGATCCGCTTCGGGTCGATGCCGGCGCGCGTTTCGAGCACATCGACGAGCCGCCACAAGTCCCAAACGGTGTCGTAGTAGAAGGGGTGTTCCATCGTGTCGGCGGGGGCCTTCCACGCCTTCGTGATGGCCGCGACGTAGGCCGACGAACCCTTACCGGCGTTCTTGCGCTCGCCGTGATAGCGGGCGTCGATGGCGATCCCGACGATGCCCAGGCGGGCGAACTGCTCGAGCCACCCGCGCACGCTCTCGGTGCTGCCGCCGGTGCCGTGCAACACGATCATCACCGGGCGCTTCTGATTCGCGCCAGAAGGGGACACCTGAAGCACCGGCACGCGCTCGCCGGTGCCGTCGGCCCGCTTCTCGCTGGCGAACGTCCACTTCTGGTACACGAGGTCGTCCGCGTTCTTCGCCGCGCCCTCTTCAACTTCGGGCTTCACTTTCGGCCGGTCGAGCAGTTTCAGCAGCGCGGCCTTCGCCTTCTCCGGCGGCAGCGGGTCGGCGCTGGCGAGCGGCGCGAGCGCCAGTGAGAAGAGCGGGACGAGGAGATAGCGCATGAGAGGGGGGCCTCGGTGGGGGATTGAAGTGCTCGTAGCAATCATAAGCGCACGAGCGGCGCGGCGTCAGCC
>SXHE01000260.1 GCA_005773755.1 Planctomycetia bacterium | reverse complement strand
TCGGGAACGTACAGGTTGCAGGTCATGCGAACGCCGGGCCGCGTCTGAATGGTGAGCTTCTCGACGGTGTACCCGTCGCGCTTCAGAGGATCGCCGTGCTGCTTCGGGTCTAGGTCACACGGCTTGGGCAGGAAGCAGGCGTCGCCGCCCCAGGCCATCGCGAGGTTCTTCCGCAGCGCGTCCTCTTGCTTCGCCCACTCTTCGAGCGTTGCCGGGGCCTTGTCTTTCTTGCGCAACTCAGCGGCCTGTTTCATCACGAACGCCTGGAACTGCTTGGCGGGCGGCACCTCGTCCGCGGCCGGCGCGAGCGGCACTGCGACAACGAGTGCGACGAGGGCAACGGGAGCGAGACGCGACATGAGATCACCGGGGGGAGGAACGCGGGCCGATGGCGACAGTGTGACGCGGCGCGGGGTCACATGCAATGGGTCAGTTCGGCGCTTGCCGGCTCCCGCAACGCCCGGTTATCCTCCGCGTGCCCTCACTCGTTTCAGGAGACGTGCCGTGATGCGACTCGCTCTCGTTACCGCCGCGTGCGTGCTCGCGACCGCGCCCCTGCAAGCCGCAGACAAGAAGAAGGTGCTGTTCATCGGCATCGACGGTTGCCGGTACGACGCGATCCAGTATTCGCAGGCCAAGTACCTCAAGGAACTGGCGAAAGATGGCGCGGTGTCCGAGCGGTGCGACGTGCTGGGCGACCGGAAGACCGGGGCCGACACGTCAACCGGGCCGGGATGGAGTTCCGCGCTCACCGGCGTCTGGGCGGACAAGCACCGGGTGTTCGACAACACCTTCAAGAACCACAACGTGCGCGATTACCCCACGTTCCTCGCGCGGCTCAAGACGGCCCGGCCCGAGGCGAAGGTCGCCGCGTTCGTCACCTGGGGGCCGTTCCGCGATCACGTCTTCGGGCGCAACGAAGGGTGCGAATACGTCCTCGACGGCGACAAGATGGGCTACGAGATCGGCGACCGCTCGGTGGGCCATGCCGCCGCGCGGTCGCTGGTCGGCACCGACCTGGACGCCGCGTTCGTGTACTTCGGCAACTCCGACTCCGCCGGGCACGGGTACGGCTTTCACCCCAAGTCACCGAAATACACGAACAGCATCGAAGCCATCGACGAACACCTCGGGCAGGTACTCAAGGCGGTTCGCGGGCGGAAGAACTTCGCCGGGGAAGACTGGCTCATCATCGTCTGCACCGACCACGGCGGGAAAGGTCGCGGGCACTCGCTGGGCGAAAAGGAACCCGAAATCCGCACCGGATTCTTGATCCTGCACGGACCGTCGGTTGTGAATGGGGCCATCAAGGAGCGAACGGGGAATGTGGACGTCGCCGCCACGGCTCTGGCGCATCTGGGCGTCCCGGTTAAAAAGGAGTGGGGCCTCGACGGGAAACCGGTCGGACTTCGTAAATAGCCGCCAACAGAGGTGCCCGCCCGAGGGAGCTGCACTTCTCAGCGCCGGCCTGAATTGTGTTCTACGCTTCGGGCATGAAACGGCTGTTGCGGCCCGAAACTGGGTTCTTCCTCCTCACGCTGTTGGGCCTGATGGTCGCGTTCCGCGACCGCGGGTTCTACGACCCCGGCGCGCTGTGGCACGTCAAGGTCGGCGAGATCATCCTCGACCGCGGCATCCCGCAGACGGACCCGTTCAGCTACACGTTCGAAGGGCAGCGGTGGGTGCCACAGCAGTGGGGCGCGGAAGTGCTCATGGCTCTCGCGCACCGCTCCGGCGGCCTCGACGCGATGCTCCTCGGCTTCGCCGCGGGCGTCGCGCTGCTATACACGCTCATCTTCCGCCGGGCCGTGCAGGGCGGCATGGGGCCGATGCTCGCGGGCGCGATCGTGGGCGGCGTGCTGTTCGTCGGCGCGTTCCACTACTTCGTCCGCCCGCACATGTTCACCATCGGGTTCCTCGGCTGGACGATGATGTGCGTCATCGACTACGAGCGCCGCCGCTGCACCGAGTGGCGGCTGGCCGGGCTGATCCCGCTGTACGTCCTGTGGGTGAACCTGCACGGCGGCGTGCTGGGCGGCACCATGACGCTGGGCCTCGCGGTCGCGGGGTGGGGGCTGCTGTTCTTGGCGAACGGCCGGCGTCAGCCGGCCGGTGGGAGTGATACGCAGGCTGAGAGGTTAACCTCTCACCAGCCGGCTGACGCCGGCCGTTCGCCCATCACCTCCTGGCGCACGGCGTTCCTGCTCGTCGCCATCGTCGCGGCGTGCGGGCTGACGCCGTTCGTGAACCCGCACGGGCTGGAGATGATCCGCATCTGGCAGCGCATCGTCGCGTCGAAGGTGCTGCCGGAAGTGGTGAACGAGCACATGCCGCTCGACCCGACCTCGCCGCTGGGCCTCGCGGTGCTGGGCATGGGCGCGTTCTACATCTTCATGCTCGCGGGCACGCTTCCTAAAGCGCCGCGCGTGTCGTGGCTGATCCCGCTGGTGTGGTTCGCGCTCAGCTTCAAGGGCATCCGACAGGGGCCGCTGTTCGCGGTGTGCGCCGGCGTCGCCATCGCGGACCTGTGGAAGCACACGCTGTGGCACCGGCTGCTGGTGAAACACGGCGACGGCTCCACCGCGTGGAACGCGGACGACCCCGCCGAAGCCGCGCGCCGCGCTAGCCCCATCTGGGCCGCGCTGCTGGTGCCGGTGCTGCTGGTCGCGGTGTCGTTCAAGCTGCAAGCGCACAAGGTGGAAGTGCCCGTTATCGGCCACGGCTGGGCGCGGCTCGACCCCGACTTCATCCCCTCGGACATGACGAAGGAAGTGACCGAGTACGCGCGCAGCGTTCCGCCCGGCACGCCGATCTTCAACGACGCGAACCTGGGCGGCTACCTGATCTACCACACGCCGAGACTGAAGATCTTCATGGACGACCGGTGCGAGCTGTACGGCGACGACTGGATCAAGGACTACTCCGACGCGATGGGCCTGCCGCCGGAGCGCCTGGGGCCGAAGTTCGAGACGTGGGCCGTGCACTACAAGTTCGAGCGCGCCATCGTGATGACCAACCCGCCGACACAGGACAAGCCGCCCATCGAGCGCTACCTGAGCGGCGCGAAAGAGAAGTGGCGCGAGGTCGCCCGCGGCAAGCGGGCCGTCATGTACGAACGGGTGCGGTAAAGGCGAACGGCCGGCGTCAGCCGGCCGGTGAGAGTAACGAGCCGTCTGGTGCGCCGAGGTCTCACCGGCCGGCTGACGCCGGCCGTTCGCCGACCTACTAACTCACTTCACCTTCTTCATCGTCTCTTCCTTGCCGCTCTTGCCCTTAGTCACCATCTCGGTGTCGGTCAGCTTGGTGACGGTGAGCGTGTCCTTCTCGACCTTGTCGCCGATCTTCATCTCGACGTCGATCTTGTCGCCGGTAACCTTGTACGTTCCGTTCACCTTCTCGGTCTTGCCCTGGAACGTGACGTGGAGCACGAACTTGCCCTCGCCCATGATCTCCAGCACCATCGTCGGCCCGTCCTTTTCGGGCTTGGCCGGCTCCCACTTGCCGAGCAACTTCTTGGCGTCCACGTCCGCGGCACCGGCGAACCCGGCGAGGACGAGAACCATGACCGACGCGACGACCGCACGCATGAGCTTTCTCCGCTAGAGTGAAGACTACCGGCCGCTGTGCGGCCGTGTTGAACACGTTACGCGCCGCGCCCGCGCCCGTCGAGAACGAAACGCCCGCGCCCGCACCCGTTTCGCCGCGCGGTGATACACTACCCGTAAGGCACCCTCTCCCGTTCCCCACGCCGGAGCACACACATGGCCGGACCCGCACTGCCGATGGACGACCGCGACGGCGTCATCTGGTACAACGGCTCACTCGTCCCCTGGCGCGAGGCCCGTGTTCACGTCCTCGTACACAGCCTCCACTACGGCAACTCCGTGTTCGAGGGCGAGCGCATCTACAGCGGCAAGGTGTTCGAGCTGACCAAGCACTCGGAGCGGCTGGTGAAGTCCGCGAAGATGCTGGCCTACGACCTGCCTTACACGGTCGAGGAACTCGACGCCGCGACCCGCGCCGTCGTAGAAGCGAACAAGCTCGACAGCGGCTACGTGCGCCCGCTGGCCTGGCGCGGGGCCGAGGTGATCGGCGTGTCCGCGACCGGCACAAAGATTCACGTGGCGATCGCGGCGTTCCCGTGGGGCGCGTACTACGGGCAGAAGGCGATCAAGCTCTGCACCAGCCGGTGGAAGCGGCCCAGCCCCGAAAGCTCGCCCGCCGGGAGCAAGGCCGCCGGCCTGTACATCATCTGCACACTCGCGAAAGACGAAGCCATCGCCGCCGGCTACCAGGACGCCCTGATGCACGACTACAAGGGCCGGCTGTCGGAAGCGACCGGCGCGAACCTGTTCCTCGTGCTCAACGGCGAACTGCACACGCCCACCACCGAGACGATCCTCAACGGCATCACCCGCCAGACGGTGATGGCACTGGCCCGCAAGCGCGGGATCAAGGTGGTCGAGCGCGAAATCTGGCCGGACGAACTGGCGAAGGCGAGCGAAGTGTTCCTCACCGGCACCGCCGTCGAGGTACAACCGGTCGCGTCCATCGACAAACTGCAATACGAAGTCGGCCCGGTCACGCAGCAACTCGTCGCCGACTACGCGGCGCTCGTGCGCGCTTGATGCGACGCGCCGGCGTCAGCCCACTAGCAGGGGCGAGCCGAAGCGGTGAACGGCCGGATGGCCGATGCGGACGCACCAGATTTGGGCGTCCGGGTGACGGGCGAGCAACCGCTGGGAGGCCGCCAGGGTGTCGTCGGTCACCTCGAACGAACCGGTGTCCACGTCGAGCGCGACGACCCGGCCGCGGTTGTCGGTCTCGACTTGGGTGCGCACGTGTTGCTCGTAAAGTGCGATACCGCGACGGGCGTGCTCGTCGATGCTGTAGCGGGGCCGAGGTGTTGTCACGGCGGTTCTCCGAATCAGGCGAACGAGCGCACGGCCAGCAGTATCGTAGCAGGCGGCCGGGAAACGTGCCCGTCCCAGAACGACCAAGCTCACCGACACGTTCAGGATCTGTTGAAGGACGATGATCGCGACACCCGGATTTCGGTGCCGCACTTGGGCGGCGCGTGGGCGACCCCACCCAACTACGGGGCCAAGAACTCTGCATCGATCTCTTGGCGACCGGCGACAAATACCTCGTCCGGGGTGCCGAAGTACCGAACCTGGGTCGCTCCCACAGCCCCATCACCCGGGGCAACGTGCTCCACTACGATCCGATGGCCCCGGCAGCCGTGAGAATCAGGCATAGATACCGGTTCCCGACCGGGTAGGCCGTGATCGTGAAGTGGCGACCTTCTCGGGTGTAGTAACGGTGCTGCATGTGGACGCCTTCAACGCCGAACCCGTAATAATGTAACGCTGCTCGTGGGGTGGATCAACTTGAAAAGTCTTGGTGCGAGTTGTTCGGGTGCAGTACCGGATAGTGGTGTTTGTGTGGTTCG
>SXHE01000259.1 GCA_005773755.1 Planctomycetia bacterium | reverse complement strand
TACAGCGGCAGGTTCTCGATGACGCGGGCCTGGACTTCGATCTTCGGCTCTTCCGCGTGGTCCTTCTCGGCGGGAAACAGGTACGGCCGGGCGGCGGCAGTCGCGAAGTAGCCGACGACGGCGAACGCGACCACCGCGGCCAGCGCGCCGGTGGCCCACAGCGCGAGCCGCGGGCGCGGCGCGCGCGTCGGCGGCGCGTCCGGTTCGAGCGGAACGGGCATCGAAGAGGACACGCCGTACGCCGGGTTCGGGGTCGCGTTCGCGGGCCGCGCGGCGGTGGCCGGACCGCCCCCGTTCACCACCGGCAGTTTGTCGAGGGTGCGCGTGGTGAAGTTGGGCGACGGCTCCGGCTTCGGCAAGTAGTCGAGCAGTTCGTAGGCCTTCTGTAGTTCGGCGGCGCGGGCGCGCGCGGCGGGGTCTTTCGCCAGGCGCGCCTCGACCTTGCGGGCCGCGGCCGGGTCCAGTTCGCCGTCCAGGTACGCGACCAGTTCGGCCTCGAACGGGTCGAGCGCCGGGCCGTCGTCGGCCGTGGGGTTCTCGTTTGCCATGTCGTCCCCTTACCGCAGCGATTCACTCGATCTCCACGTCTCCGGTCTCCGGCGGCGGATCGCCGTCCATGTAGATGTAACCCTGAAGGGCCTCGCGCAGCTTGCACCGGGCGCGACTGAGCAGCGATTTTACCGCTTTTGTGCTCAGTTCCATGACGTCCGCGATGTCCGCGTAGTTCATGTCCTCGAACTTGTTGAGCACGATCGCCATGCGCTGGCGCTCGTTGAGACCGTCGAGCGCCTGCCGGATCACGTCCGCGAGTTCCTGCTGCTGAAGGTTGTGCGCGGGTGGTTCGTCGCGCGTGGGCGCGAGCGCTTCCGCCGGCCGCGGGCCGAGTGGGCCGGAGTCGCGCACCTCCAGCGGCAACACCGGCCGGCGCTGCCGGTCGCGGAGCGAGTTCAGAGCGAGGTTGTTGGCGATTGTGAACAGCCAGGTCGAGAACTTGGCCTTCGGGGTGTACTTCTGGCGGGTCCGGTACACGCGAAGGAACACCTCTTGCGCCAGGTCTTCGGCCTCGTCCGCGCTGCCGACGAGGTGGTGCATGACGGCGACCAGCCGGTGCTGGAACCGCTCGACCAGTTCCGAGAACGCGGCCGTATCGTCCCCGTCCCGCACCCGGAGCATCAGCCGGATGTCCGGGTCGCGGAGCGCGAACTGCGAACTGGTGTGCCCAACGGACATCAACCACCCTGGCGAACGGCCGGTGTAAGCCGGCCGGTGAACCCGCAACAAGAACCGGCCGGCTTACACCGGCCGTTCGCCTTCCACTTTCCGGCGCAACTGGCCACACGCGGCGTCGATCTCGGACCCCTTGCGCTTGCGCACCTTCACGCTCACCGCGGACTTGCGCAGTGTGTCGATCAGGTACTCGAGGTCGGCGTCGTGGGGGCGCTGGTACGGCAGCCCGTCCACGTTGTTCCACGGGATCAGGTTCACGTGCGCCTTGCGACCCGCGAGCAGCCCCGCCAGTTGCCGCGCGTGTTCGGGCAGGTCGTTCAGCCCGCCGAGCACCACATATTCGTAGGTCACCTGTCGCCCGGTTTCGGCGAAGTAGGCGTCGGCCGCAGCCAGGATCGCGTCGAGGCCGGTCTTGTCGTTGGTCGGCACGATCCGCGTGCGCAGCTCGTCGTTGGGCGCGTGCAGCGACACCGCGAGACTGTACTGCTTGCCCACTTCGGCGAGCCGCGCGATCTTGACCGGCAGCCCCACGGTGGAAATCGTGACGTGCCGTGCCCCGATCCCCAGCCCGTTCTTGTCGCCCGCGACCGCCAGCGCGTCGAGCAGGTTGTCGAGGTTCGCCAGCGGTTCGCCCATCCCCATCACGACGATGTGCGTCAGCCGATCCGCGAGGCCGGTGGTCGCCCCTTCGCGCACCTCTTTTCGTGAAGGCGAGCGCGAAATCGGGTTCTTCTCCGCGGCGACGGGCTTCGGCGTCAGGTTCCGCAACCGCACCAACTGCTCGATGATCTCGCCGCTCGTGAGGTTCCGCACGACGCCGTTCAATCCGCTGGCGCAGAAGACGCAGCCCATCCCGCAGCCGACCTGGGTGCTGACGCACGCGGTCGCGCGGCCGTCGTCCTGAATCAGCACGGCCTCGATCATCCCGCCGTCGGCCAGGCGCAGGACGAGCTTGTGCGTGCCGTCGGCCGCGGTCAGGTGCCGCTCGACGCGGGTGGAGAACAGGTCGAACGCTTCGGCCAACTCCGCGCGCAGAATCTTCGGCAGGTCGGACATCTCCTCAAACGTCGCGGCCCGGTTGATGAGGACTTGCCGCCGGACCTGCGCGGCACGCATGGGCGGCTGCCCGCGCGCGGCGAGCCAGGCGCGCAGCTCCTCCGCGGGCACATCGAGGATGCCCCGTTTAGTTGGCGCGGCCGGGGGTGTGGAGTCGGTGTCAAGAAGCGGGAGCGTCGCGGACATAGCAGGCATTGTAGCCCGCAGCCGCGCTGCGGGAAAGCGGGCGCGGTCACTCGCCTTCGCGATATTTGTTGTACACAATCACCGTGCGGTCGCGCGCACCGTCAGGAGAAAGCCGTGAACCCGATCGAATGGCACCAGATCACGTTACCGGTGATCGTGTGTCTCGCGTTCGCGGCGCTGGCGCTACGGCTCGCGCGGTATCGGTTCGTGGTGTTGGGCCTCGGCACGATGGTCGGCTACGCGGTGCTTCAAGATCAGGTGTCGGCGCGGCTGTGCCCGGAGTATTTCACGGTGCTGCACCCGCCGATACCGGGGCTTACCGACCCGACCCTGTTGGGCATCAGTTGGGGGTTTCTCGGCGCGTGGTGGGGCGGCGTGTTGCTCGGCTTCGCACTGGCGCTGACGGCGACGCTCGGTTCGCGCCCCACACTCGCGCCGCGCGAACTGGTGCGCCCGCTCGCGGTCCTCGTTTGTGTGCTCGTGGCCGTGACCGCACTGACCGGTTTCGCGGTCTGGTATCACGCGAAGTTGCTCGGCGTATCGCTCGACAACCAACTGAGCCAACTCGTACCGAAGGAGCGGCACCGCGGGCTGCTCGCGGTCGCGTGTTACCACTTCACGGCTTACGTCACCGCGACCGTCGGCAGCGTGGCGCTGTGCGTATGGGTGGGCGTCGAGCGGCGGCGGCGTGCCGGCGTCGCAAGTAGGCCCGCGAGCTGACGGGACACGTTCGGATCGAGCGCCGGGATTCTTTCAATGTGCGGACGGCTCCTTACCGGCGCGCCGGCAGTTGGCATATTCACGAGCGAATCGCGGCCGGACCATTTCGAGCACGCATCAATTCCGGTCGTCGAACCTGCGGGCAACCACGTTTCGCGCGGGTGTTGCAAAACCCACAATCTGGCGCGAAAAGACGCGATTGAAGAGCCCGAAGTTTGGTTTGTGACAGCGGGGAACGCGCGTTAGGCTCAGAACAGTCACCGGTTACTGAACCAACCGACCCGCCACCGAACCTCGCGCCCGCCTCTCCACAAGACACCGGTGCGCCGCCCGTTCTCGGAGCTTTCACCGTGCCCCACTGCCCCCCTCTCGTGAACCGCACCCGCGCGTTCACGCTG
>SXHE01000258.1 GCA_005773755.1 Planctomycetia bacterium | reverse complement strand
CGAGCGGGACGCGGCAGCGACGGACACGCACATCCGTCGCTGCCGCTTCCGGCTCGTCGCGCGCCCGCTTCACGGCCCCTTCACCGCGCATTTCCCCTCACACCCCGCTCACCATTCTTTCACACCCGCGCCCCGTCCGCTGAGCGGCCCGCAACAGCGATGTTCCAAGCACTTTCATAGCCCGGAAGCTTCGTTGAAGACCGTGTGAAGGCGTCCGAACGCGCTCGCGGCGCGTGTATCCTCACCGCGTCGCCCGACATTACCCCGCCGAGGTCGAACGGATGTCGCGACACCACCAGCCGCGCGCCTTCACGCTCATCGAACTGCTCGTCGTCATCGCCATTATCGCCGTACTCATCGGGCTGCTGCTGCCCGCGGTGCAGAAGGTGCGCGAGGCCGCCGCCCGCATGAGCTGCACCAACAACCTCAAGCAGATCGGCCTGGCGTTCCAGAACTACCACGGGGCGCAGGGCCAGTTCCCCAATGCCGGCTCCGACGGCCCCAACACGACCTGCTGCAACGCGACCGTGCGCACCGGCTGGACGTGGATGTACCACATCCTCCCGTACATCGAGCAAGAGAACCTGTACCGGAACACGGACGACAACGTGGTCCGGTTCACCGCGGTGAAGACCTACTACTGCCCGACGCGCCGCACCCCGATCGTGTACACGAGCAACGGCGGGCGCAGCGACTACGCCGGCAACGGCGGGCGCGACATGGCCGAAGCCGGGCGGAACGGGATGCTGGTGCGCCAGTGGTCCGCGCTGCCCGCCGCCGCCACCGCCGACCCGACCCTCCAGCCGAACCAGAAGCGGACCATCGCGGACGTGACCGACGGCCTCTCGAACACGCTGCTCGTGGCCGAGAAGCAGTGCCACCGCACCGTGCTCGGCAGCTCCGGCGGCGACAACGAAGCGTGGTGCAACTCCGGATGGGACCAGGACCACGTGCGCTTCGGCGAGGCCGTGCCGCAGTCGGACGACCAGCACCCCACTTCGGCCTCGGCCACCTTCTGGTCGGTCCGCTTCGGCGGCTCGCACTCCGGCGGGTTCACCGCGGTCATGGGCGACGGCTCCGTCCGGTTCATCCGCTCCGGGGTCGACGCGAACAACTGGATGCGCATCTGCCTCATCAACGACGGCCAAGTTATTAACGCCGACTTCTAACCCGCCGCGCGCGGTTCCTTCACCCACGAGGCTCAGTCCCCATGACACCGTTCCGAACGCGCCGGGCATTCACGCTCATCGAACTGCTCGTCGTCATCGCCATTATCGCGATCCTGATCGGCCTGCTCCTGCCCGCGGTCCAGAAGGTGCGCGAGGCCGCCGCGCGCTCGCGCTGCCAGAACAACTTGAAGCAACTCGGGCTGGCGATGAACAACTTCCACGCCACGCACGGCGTGTTCCCGCCCGGTGCGGTCGCCTCGACGACCAGCATCACCAGTCAGTCGTTCCTGGCGAAGGCCGGGGTGAGCGTCTTCAACGTGAACCACAGTTGGTCGCCGTTCGTGCTCTCCTACATCGAGCAGGACAACATTCTGAAGCAGTACTCGATGGCCGTGTCGTGGGACCACGCGAACAACCGCACCGCGATCGCGAACCGCGTCCCCACGTTCATGTGCCCCTCAGTGCCCGGTGGCGACGCGCGGGTCTGCGAGCGCGTCGCCGGCGCGCGAACCCCGCCCTCGGACTACGCCCCGAACAACGCCTACTCCAGCACGCTCGCGACCGCCGGCTACTGCGACGTGGTGCCCGACTACACCGGCGTGCTCGTGGTGAACCGCACGTTCTCGGTCCAGGAGATCGGCGACGGCGCGTCCAACACGTTCTTACTCTCCGAGGTGGCCGGTCGCCCGGACCGCTATCAGGCCGGTCGCCTCGTCAGCACGAACACCCAGACCGACGGCGGCTGGGCCGACCGCAGCAACGAGTACATCACCCACGGGTACACCGCCGACGGGAGCACCTCGCCCGGCACCTGCCACACCAACTGCACGAACAACAACGAGGTGTACAGCTTCCACAACGGCGGAGCGCACCACGTCATGGGCGACGGCTCCGTGCGGTTCGTGAAGTCCTCGATGGACATCCGGCAGTTCGTGAAGATGATCACCCGGTCCGGTGGCGACATCCTGCCGGAGAACTAACGAGGAGCGAATCCGAGATGCGAGTTTACTGGCTCATTCTCCCGTCGGCGCTGGTGGCCGCCGGGTGTTCGTCCGCCCCGGCCGAACCCGACGCGCTCACCCCACACGCGGTCACCGGGCGCGTGACCGTCGAGGGCAAACCGGCCGCGGGCGTCGTCGTCACGCTGCTACCGACCGACGCGCCGATGGTGCCGCAGATTCCCCGGAACCCGCACGCGATCACCGCCGCCGACGGCACGTTTACGATCGGCACGTTCGCGGCGGCCGACGGCGCGCCGCAGGGCGGCTACCAGATCGTGCTGTCGTGGCCGGGCGAGAAGAACGAGAACGCCGAGAGCGAGGCGACCGAGATCACCGACAAGCTGATGGGCTGGTACGACGGCACGCACTCGACGCTCGCCGTGCGCGTCAAAGCCGGCACGAACGCAGTGCCGCCCATCGCGATCCCCAAGATCACCGCCGCCCCGCCCAAGTCGCAGGGCGTGCCGGGCCGCAATTAAGGCGAACGGCCGGCGTGAGCCGGCCGGTAAGAGGTCACACACAAGAACCGGCCGGCTCACACCGGCCGTTCGCTTATCCCTTAATCACCCCCAGCGGCCTCATCCGCGCGACGCGGCGCGACAGGTCGGCGTCGTGGACCGTGCTCACCACGTCGTCCACGTTCTT
>SXHE01000257.1 GCA_005773755.1 Planctomycetia bacterium | reverse complement strand
GCAAGGCCGGGAAGTGGTACTGCCGCGCGGTGTGGGCCGGGCTGGTCGTGGTCGCGTCCATCGGGTGCAACCCGCTGAACACCATCGCGTTCATGTTCGCCAAGGACGAGAAGGTGCTCGCGCGGTATCCGCTCGTGTTCGCCAAAGACGGCCCCAAGAAGGACAAAGACGAGGTCGTCGTGCTGCTGCTCCCGCACGTCGCGCCGGGCACCGCGCCGACGTTCTTCAACACCGAGCGCGAGCTGGTCGCGGAGCTGGCCCGCATCATGCCGGACATGGCGAAGGAGAACAAGAACAAGCTCAAGCTGAAAATCCTCAGCCCGGCCCTGGTGGACAAGTTCAAGACCGCCAACCCCAACTGGCGCAAGTTGAACGCGATGGAAGTCGGGCAGAAACTGAGCGCCGACTTCGTACTGGAGATCGAGCTGAAGGGCCTACAGTTGTATCAGCCGAACACCGGACAGGAGAAGATCTTCGAGGGCCGCGGCGAAGTCACGGTCAACATCTACGAGATCGACGCCGAGGGCGGGAAGTTCAAGGACAGCTACCCCATCTCGTTCGCCCACCCGCGCGACCGGATCGTGCGGTCCTCGCTGTCCATGTCCGAGAGCGAGTTCAAGAAGCAGTACATCGAGGGGCTGGCCCAGGAGATCGCTCAGCGGCACGTCGATCACCGGCCGAGCAACAGCTTCGGGCGGTGAACCTGTGACGCCTTCGCCTGGGGCGCAACCGCCAAGCCCATCGGCCACGGCCGATGGGCTTGTTCGTTTCCCTTCCCCGCGCATCTCCTGTATTCTGTCCCTGCCCAACTCCTCTGAGCGTCTCGCCATGACCGCACTTCGCGCGAGTGTCATCGCCCTGTCACTGTTCGCCCTTGCGCCGCAGGCGCGCGCGGCCGAACCCCAGGCGAAGTTGGTGGGAAACCCGCCGGTCGTTCACGTCGTCGGCCTCGCCGACGCCACCCGGACCGCGCTCGTCAAAGCGAAGCTGAGCGCCGCGGAGCTGGCGAAGGTGGCGCGGTTCGTCGTCGATGCCGGCACACCGGCGGAAGTGGCGGCCCGACCGTCGGTCGCCGGCGACTGGTCCGTGACCGCGACCGCTCTCGTGTTCGAGCCACAGTTCCCGCTCGCGCCCGGAGTGAAGTACCGCGTGTTCTGCGACCCGGCCGCCGCGCCGCGGGCGAAGCTCACCGGTGCGCCGTTCGCGCTGACGGTGTTCATCCCCAAGCCGCCGCCCGGCCCGCGGGTGCAGGTGACCGGCGTCTACCCGACCGGCAACCGGCTCCCGGAAAACACCCTGCGCCTGTACCTGTACTTCTCCGGCCCGGTCACCCGCGGCGACGTGTACGCGCGCGTCAAACTGACCCGCGACGACGGCAAGGTCGTCGATCACCCGTTCGTCGAACTGGTCGAAGAACTGTGGTCCGAGGACGGACTGCGGCTCACGCTGATCTTCGATCCGGGCCGCGTCAAGCGCGGGCTGGCCCCGCGCGAGGAACACGGGCCGATCCTCGAAGAGGGCCGCGGGTACGCCTTCGAGCTGACCGCGGACTGGAAGGACGGCGAGGGCCGCCCGCTCCTGACCCCCTTCAAGAAGACGTTCACCGCGACCGCCCCGGACGATCAACCCGTGACGCCGGACGAGTGGGCGCTGGTCGCCCCGCGGGCCAACTCGGACGCGCCGCTGATGCTGCGTCTGGCGAAGCCGCACGATCACGCACTACTGGGCCGGATGATGTGGGTAGTGGACGCGGACGGGAAGCGCGTGCCGGGCACACTGACCGTGGGCGGCGGCGAGCGCGTCGTCTCGTTCGCCCCCGCGAAACCGTGGGCAAAGGGCAACTACAAACTGATGATCGACGCCCGCCTGGAGGACGTGTGCGGCAACCGCGTCGGCGAGCCGTTCGAGGTGGACGTGTTCAAGCCGATCCCGGTGAAGCCCGCGGTGAAGGTGGCCGAGCGCCCGTTCGCGGTGAAGTGACCGCACAGCGCGAAATGCGCCGCCAGCTGCGCGATGCCAGTTGGCGGCCTGTCGCTTGTGAAATGTTGCACAAACCCCCGCTCGCGCGTCTTGAGAAAAAAGTTCCCGAATCCTCGCTCGACCCTTGACATTACCCGGCGCGCCCGCCTACCATCGATTCAGGTTTGGGTTCCCCCACCCACCAGGACGGACCGCCCATGTCGCCGCGCACCATCACCGCCGTTATCCGCCGCTGGCTCGGTTTAACCGTTGCCCCCCTGTAAAACTTCGTTAAACCGATCCCGCGCGAACAGGTTCCGCCCCATGCTCGAAGCGTGTGAGGACCGGACCACGCCCACACCGGTTGTGTCGGCGTCGGCGCTGTCGGACGCGCCCGAAGGCTCGACCGGGTATCGGTTCCAGCTCTCCCGCGACGACACCAGCGGGTCACTCACGGTCAACCTGTCGTTCTCCGGCACCGCCGATTCGGGCGACTTCACCAACCCGATGTTCGCCTCGTTTATGAACGGGCAGGCGACAACGGACGTGTTCCTGAACACCACCGACGACTCCACCAGCGAGCCGACCGAAACACTGATCCTCACCATCGCGTCCGGGTCCGGCTACGCCATCGGTTCACCCGCCAGCGCCACCATCAACATCCTCGACAACGACGCGCAGCAGGTCTATGTGGGCGTGGAGGACGCGGGCGAGGACGAGGACGAGGGGCACTTCGGGTTCTTCCGCATCGGCGACCTGAGCGCGAGCCTGACGGCCAACTTCACCGTTGGGGGCACCGCGACCAGCGGCACCGACTACACAAGCATCGGCACCACGGTCACGTTCAGCGCAGGCGCGCACTACGCGAGCAAGGTGATTACCGCGCTGCCGGACAATCTGGTGGAAGGCACCGAGAGCGTCTCCGCGACCGTGACCACCGGGAGCGGGTACAGCGTCGGCTCGCCGGCGTCGGGCACCCTGTCGCTGATCGACGACCCGGCCACGATCTCGGTGGAGGCGACCGACACGTTCGAGGGCGCGGCCACCGGCGGGTTCAGCTTCACCCGCGCCGGCGGCAACATCGCCGCGGCGCTCACTGTCAGCTACACCATCACCGGCACGGCCACCAGCGGCACCGACTTCACCGCGCTCAGCGGGACCGTGACGTTCGCGGCCGGGCAGGACCGCGTCGAGGTGTGGGTCGAGGCGTTCGGCGACAACACCGTGGACGACGCGGAAACCGTGATCGCGACCCTGACCGGCGGCGGTACGAACTACGTCGCGCACAGCATCGATTACGTCGCCACGGTCACAATCGGCGACCAGCCGCAAACGGTGTCCGTGGTGGCGCTGACCGACGGGACCGAGGGCGGCACCAACCCGCAGTTCCGGTTCACCCGCGCCGGCGACCTGTCGGACGAACTGACCGTCTACTACACCGTAACCGGCACCGCGACCAGCGGCACGGACTACACCGCGCTGACCGGCAGCGTGACGTTCGCCGAGGACGACGACGAGGTGGACGTGACCGTCACCCTGTCGGGCGACAGCACCGGCGAGCAAACCGAAACCGTCACGGTCACACTGGACGAGGCCGAAGAGTTCCTGTTCGGCAACGACAGCGACACCGTGTTCGTCCGCGACAACGACACGACGAAGGTGACGTGGCAGGGCGACGACCTCGTGAACCCAACGGACTGGACCGACGCGGACAACTGGGACACGGGCACCGTGCCGGTCGCCGGGCAGGACGTGTACTTCAACGACAGCGTCTCGAACGTGAACTGCGTGAACGTGGGGTACGGGATCAGCACGACGCTCTACGGCCTGCACATCATCGGCGGCTACAGCGGCACGTTGACGCTGGCGAACGGGCTGACCGTGGGCACGTTCGAGCAGACCATCGGCACGCTGCAAATGCTGGACGCGGCCGACGACCTGCTGGTGACACACGCCCTGCTGTGGAGCGGTGGCACTCTGGGTGCAACCGACGACGGCGCGGACGTGGTGGTGGACGGGGCCAGCGCGCGCATCGACCCGCCCAACACCGGCAGCATGTCCACGTCCAGCACCCTGCGCTTCATCGGCACCTCGCTGACGACGTTCCTGCCCGGCACACTCAACTTCGCCGCCGGCAACGGGCTGTTCGTGGCGGCGGACATGAAACTCATTACCAGTGCCGATGCGAAAATCACGTACACCAAAGGCGAAATAATCAGCCCGATTATCGACGTGACGGCAGGGCATGAGTTCACGATCGTCGCGGCGACAACGGCGAGGGGCGGAGCCGCCGTCTCGCAACTGCCTCTGAGCAACATTGGCGGAACCGTAACGATCGGTTTCTCTGTCACTGCGGAGTTCAACGGTCACGTCGCAGGCGGGATCGGCATCGGGGCAACAGGAGCGACAACCGGCCCGTCGTTCGCCATTCACTCAGGCACGACGAACCTGTGGGGCGGCAGTCGAACAATTGCGAAATCGGGAATGGCTGTGCTGGGCGGTACGCTCAAGGTCACGAGCGTCAAGGGTACCTTGAGCGCGGTCGCTGAGGGCGACCTGCTGTTCCCCACTGGCGGAACCGGAACACTAACGTTCGAGGGCAACGACACGACCAGTTTACACGTTGTGGGTGAGGTCACGTTCAACAGCGGTACATACAAGCCACGGGTCTCGTGGGCCCATGTCGGTGTGACGGATGCCTGGATCGCAAACGGCACATTCACAATCGCAGCGACAGCTAAGCTTGAAGCGGCCGCCGCACCACCCAATCCGGACAACGTTCCGCAGGGTTTTCGTTGGGAAGTGGTTCTGACACATGGGGGGTTTCAAGGACCATTTCTGCCACTCGCAGCGGACTTGATGAATTACGAGTACGTGGAACTCCCGGGCCCTGTTAAGGCAACCACGGGGAACATTCGCCGGAAATAGCCCAGGAAACGAACCACACTCTGCCGGGAGGGTAGACGATGCAGTGTACTGCGATTCGTTTGGCCTTGATCCTGATCGGATCAATAGTTGGATGTAGCGCGCCCGAACAACAAGCGGTTCCGGCGAACAAGGACGCACTTCCCGTCGCAGTGCTGGCCAAACCCGCGCGCGAGGTGTCGGACTGGCACTGGTATCGGGGAACCCTGTCAGCTATCGGCCCGGATTGGATCGAACTGGCCGTGGGTTGGAAACAAGGAGATGCCGAGGAGTGGGATCAGAACCGCGAGACTCTTCACCGGTCGAAGGTGTATGACAACTCAGCACCCAAGCGCGTTACCACTGCGAACACGCGCCCCGCTGGTAACCTCGACTGCGAACCGTTTCTCCCCGTTAGCATCCCAGCAGAGACGCACCTCATATCCGACCTGCTAATCGGAGATGTGGTGGTGGTATCGACGGGGATAACCCGCGAGGGACACGAGTGGGTACTGCAACTAGCCGTTGCGCGCCGGCAGGGACGTGAGATTCCTCCGCTACACGGCAAGAGTACCTTCGGGTATCCACTTCATCTCCAATTCCAGGCTGAACAGAATTGGGAGGAGAAAGGCGTTCCCATTTCCAAACAATTCCTCGACGGGCGCGGGCGCGCACGAACGAACCCGCCGTACCCGCCGGTCGCGCCGCTGCCGCGTCCAGCGACTCCCAAGCCGTGAGGCCGCGCGGCGTCACTCGTCCACGTCGAACTGCACGAGGCGGCCGTCGGTGGTGCCGCACGCGCCGGCGGAGCCGTCGGCGGTGAAGGCCAGGCACGTCAGCGGGCCGCACTGCCAGTCGTACTCGCGCGTGACCTGCCACGTCCGCCCGTCCCACAGCTTCAACAGCCCGGTGTCTTCGACCGTGGCGAACTGGTGCCCGGAGCCGGTGAACGCGGCCCCGGTGTACCGCGCCTCGACCCGGCGCACGTACCGCGTGGTGCGGGTGCCGAGGTCGAGCACGTGGAACTCGCGCTCCCAGCCGAACGCGCAGGTGTCGCTGTCGCGCGTGAAGCTGATGAAGCCGGGCACGCGGTAGGTCGGGCCGCCCAGCGGGGGGAAGTGGTAGTCCTTGCCGCCGCTGGCGGCGTAGCGGATCTCGAAGGTGGCCGGGTTCGGGCGGAAGTGGTGCGGCACGCCCGACCAGATGCCGGCGACGAACTCCCCGTTGCGGCTGAGCGCGAGCCGCGCGAACGGGGGCCAGTCGTCGTACCCGCTGCGGGCCTTCAGCCCCGGCAGCTCCCACACCGCCAGTTTCGCGCGCGCCCCCGGCGCGCCCTGGGTCGCCAACAGCTTCTTGCCGTCCGGCGAAACGACGACGCCGCCCGCGTGGTTGGAGACCAGGGCCGTGCGCGACTGGACCGGCTCCAGTTCGATCAGCGTCAGCGGTTGGCCGGCCCAGCCGCACGCGAGCCACCGCCCGGCGGGGTCGAAGGCGAACTGCACGACCGGCGCGGGCGCGGCGAGGCGGAACAGCGGCTCACCGGTGAACCAATCGAACACGCCCCAACTGCGGTCCGCGGACGCGGCCACGAACCGGCCGTCCGGCGAGACCGCCACCGACCGCAGCGCCGAGTCGAACGCTTCGATGATGCGCATGAGCCGATTGTACCGCGCGCCGCCGGCACCTACTCCAGATCGAAGACCGTGACCCACCCGCGGCCGGCGTCACTCCACCACGACGCGGGCCTTGTGTGCGTCCGGGAGCACGAGCACGGTCGCGGCGGAGTCGATCAGGCGCTGCACTTCGGAGCGCGTGCGGATCGGGGTCGCGAACAGTTCCTCCGCGACCTCGTCCGGGTAGCCGCTGGCGAGGAACACGCCGACCTTTG
>SXHE01000256.1 GCA_005773755.1 Planctomycetia bacterium | reverse complement strand
GTCGCGCGGGTCAGTGAGCTGTCGGAACGCGTGCAACAGAGAGCCGGCCGCGGTGCCGTTCATGGCGTCTGTCCCGAAGTGAGTAACTCCCAGCGCGTCAATACCTTAAACGACCATTCCCGACTTTGCAATCGGCCTAGAGCCGCAGGCGAGCGCGTAGCATCGCCAGCAATTCTCGGATACTCTGGTATTCGTGTTCGCCGGACCCTTGAGGGCGTTCCCATGCTTCGGCAGTCACGGTCGGCGCGTCGGGTCGCACTGGTCCTCGTGATCTGTGCTTGTGTCACGTCAGGACCGGCCGCGGCCCAAGAACCGAAGCCCGGCAAACCCGAACCCGTGCTCAAGCGGCGCGCGCCGACCACCGAGGACGACCTCCGCAAGCAACTCCAGAGCGCGCCGGAGGCGGGTTTCGACCAACAGGCCACCACCGAGTTGTACACGCCCATCATCAAATCGCTGAACGCGAATCCCCCGTCACGGTACGTGCCGGCGGACGTCGGTTTGATGTCCCTTCACGAGAAGGCGGCCCTCGACGCGCGGCCCGATATGGTGTCCCTCCCCTGGCTCCTCAAGTCCGGCAACGAGTTGAGCAAAGAGGACGCGGAACACCTCCAAACGCTCTCGCTCAAACTGCGCGGCGCGATGCAGAAGGCATCCACAAGACGGGACGGAATCCCCGACCCCGACAAGCTGGCCCCTTTGCTCACCGCGAAGGACTGGGCGACACCGGCCGCGGTGCCGACGCTCACCCAAATGTTGCAAGCCGAGGCCGCACCTGTCCGGCTGCTACTGGTCGATCTGTTGGCGAAAACCGAGGGGAAGGAGGCGAGCATCGCGCTGGCGAAGCGGGCGATCTTCGACCTGTCACCCGAAGTTCGGGCGCGGGCGGTTCGGGCGCTGGCGACCCGACCCGCGGCCGAGTACACCGCGACCCTGTCCGGCGGGTTCCGCTACCCGTGGCCGGCCGCGGCCGATCACGCCGCGGAAGCCGCCGTCGAGCTGAAACGCACCGAAATGGCCCCGGCCCTGGTGAAGCTCCTCAAAGAACCGAACCCCTGCGCGCCGGTCAAGGTCGAGGGCGGGTACACCGTTCAGGAGGTCGTGCGGATCAACCACCTGTGCAACTGCATGTTGTGCCACCCGCCTTCGCTGGGGGGAAGCGATTCGGTCCGCGGGGGCGTGGCGATACCCGGCCAACGATTCGACCCGCGCTATTCCCGAGGCTCCAGCGACCTGTTCGTTCGCGCGAACCTGACCTACCTCCGTCAGGACTTCTCCGCGGTGCAGCCCGTGGCGAAGCCCGACAAATGGCCCGGCGAGCAGCGCTACGACTATCTGGCGCGAACCCGGCCGCTCTCCAAAGCGGAACAGGCGGCGCACGAGAAGTTGGACAACGACAAGCTCCCCAAGACGTACCCGCAGCAGACGTCGGTGCTGTTCGCCCTGCGCGAACTGACCGGGCGCGACTACGGCAACACCTACGAGGAGTGGAGCGACGGCCTCAAGAAGGAACCGCTCCCCCAACCGACGAAGCCGCCCGCACCGTAGCGTGGCCGCGCTCGCTGCGGCTCGCGGCTAACTCGTTGCGCCAGTTGCCCACGCCGCGATGACCTCGAACAGTTCGTCGCGCTTGGCGAAGAACAGGAAGTGGCCGGCGTCGGGGTCGCGGTGCTCCGTCACTTGCACCCCGTCCGCGGTCATCTGCTCCACGGCCGCGGTCACGCTCGCCGGGCTGACGTTGCCGTCGCGCTCGCCCTGGATCACCAGCACCGGGCGACGCGCCCAACCCCGCGCGAACGCTTCCGACCGGATCACGTCCGGTTCCATCGTCGGCGAAATGTAGACGAGGCCGGCGAAGCGGGTCGGGCGCGCCGCGGCGGTTCGGCTCACGCCCGCGCCGCCCTGCGAGATGCCGCCGAGGAAGACGCGCGCCGGGTCCGGGTCGAACGCCGCGACCCCGAACTCGGTGGCGCGCATCACGGCTTCTACGCCGCCCGGCGCTTCCCAGTTGCCATACCCGAACGACGGCGCGATCAGGCACAGCCGCAACCGGTCGCACAGCGGGCGCAGCGCGTGAATGAAGAAGAGGTAGTTGTTGCCGTGGCCGTGCAGGAACACGAACAGCCCGAACCGCTCGCACGGTTCGCGCGGTTCCGGCCGATAGCTGTAGCAGTGCCGCGGGTCGAGCCGGCCGCTGAGCAACAGCCAGCTCTGCCCGTCACTGACGCGCGCCAGCCGCCGGTAGTCGGGCCACGTCGCGACCGCGTTCAGCAACTCGTTCACCGCTTCGCGGGTCGCGCGGGCTTCAAAGGTGGGGATTCGCGGGTCGAGTCTGGTGACGAGGCGAATCACGATCCAGACGTACTCGTCCTCGATGTCGGCCCAACCGGTCGTTTCGACCGCCGGTTCGGACTTGAGGAAGTGCGAGCCGACCGGTCCTTCGCCGTAGTCGCACGTGCGGGTAAGCGCGACCGCGAGAAGCGAAAGCGGGACGATGAGGGCCAGCGCGCCGAGCGCGACGTAGCCCGCGAGCGCCGGCCGCGGGGTGTCGAGAAGGGGCGCACATAACCAGATCAGGCCCGCGACGAGGCCGGTGCCGATCACGATGCCGAACAGCCCCTCGACGCGCCCGCGCGGGGTCCGCGCGAGCAGCACCAGGGTGGGCGCGCAGACGACCACGAACAGGAACAGCAAGACCCCGGCGAGCGCGGCTTTGACGCGAACCATGACGGCACTCGCGGGCTTCACCCGCCCTTCATTCAAGTCGGGTAGACGGGTCTTCGATCTGCGATACGATATAGTATTGCGTTCCGCCAGCGCCCCGGCCCCACGCGGCAGGTGAGTGGGACGGGTTTGCAGCGCCGAACCCAACCCCTGTTCGCACCGTCTAAGTTCTTACCGCTCGTGTGGGCGGTGGTTTCGTTTCCCCATTTGTGAAGGAGCCGGACAAACACCCCGGCCGCAACGACGATGCTCGACAAAGTACGCAACATCGGGATCATGGCTCACGTGGACGCGGGCAAAACCACCACGACGGAGCGGATCCGGTACTACAGCGGCACCAAGCACCACGTCGGCGACGTCGACGACGGGGACACCACGACCGACTTCGACCCGCTGGAGCGGCAGAAGGGCATCACGATCAACTCCGCGGCCGTGTCCGTTGACTGGAAGGACCGCGCGGACAACGACATCGCTATTAACATCATCGACACCCCCGGCCACGTGGACTTC
>SXHE01000255.1 GCA_005773755.1 Planctomycetia bacterium | reverse complement strand
TTGAGCGCCTTGCACAGCATCTCTTCGCGGAACACCTCGTCGCGCTCCGGTGTGCCGTCCTGATCCTTCACGAGAAGCAGCAGCCCGACGCCACGGTGGAGCAGTTCGCCGAACCGGTCGCCCCCGCGCTGGGCGATCTCCATGAGCTTGATGTGCGCGGTGACGAGGTGCGCCCGCAGCGCCGGCGGGCCGCTCTGCACGTCCTCGACGAACCGCTCGTAGTGGAACTTGGCTTCGGCCGGGTTCGCGCCGCGGTGGTACAGCTCGGCGAGCTGGAGCCGGAACAGGTGCTGACCGGGGTTCGCGCGAACGTACACGTCGAGGTGGGTCGCGGCCCCGCGGTGGTCCTCGCGCGCGAGGCACTCGGCCACGCGCACCAGCGGATCGTCTTCGGTCTGGGGCAGGGGAGGGGAGGGTTGAGTTGCTGAGGCGCGCAACACCTCAACTGGTGGGGCAGGTGCCTCAGTCCGTTTAGCAGCGACCCGAAGGGGAGCGCTCGGGGCTTGGACCTGCGGCGCGGGCCGCACGGACTCGCACCCGACCGCGCCGATCACCGCCAGGAGCCACAGCCGCCGCATCGCGATCCCTCCGATTGCAACGGAGAGATCGACGGCGCGGGTTGTAGCGGTTCACGCAACCGGGGGAACTTGGCGAACCTGCGCGCGAAGCTGGGCAAGCCTTGCGCGTTGTGCGGCGCGTGCGGGCAAGAATCAGTCGGCGTTCAGGTCGTCGCCCAGTTTCGCCAGGGCCTCGCTCTCGATCTGGCGGACGCGCTCGCGGGTCAGGCCGAGGCACTCGCCGATCTCCTTCAGCGTCTTCGGTTCCTCGTCGTTGAGGCCGAACCGCATTCGCAGCACGGTCGCCTCGCGCTTGTCCATCTTATCGAGCAGAACCATGACGTGCTTCAGGTCGTCGGTCTCCACCATCTCGGTGTCGGGCGTTTTCGCGCGGTCGTCGGAGAGCATCTCCTCGATGCTCCACCCGCCCTCGCCGGCCTGGTCCGACTGCGGGGCCGCGTTGTACACGCGGATCGCCTTCTTGATGATCGCCAGCTTCTTCTTGGGCAGTCCCAGGAGCTTCGCGACCTCTTCGTGTGTCGGCGGTCGGCCCAGCTCGTCGGCCAGTTTGTTGGTCGCGCGCCGCCACTTGGAGAGCAGCTCGACCATGTACGCCGGGATGCGGATCGTCTTCGCGGTGTTCACCAGCGCGCGCTTGATGCTCTGCTTGATCCAGTAGCTCGCGTAGGTGCTGAACCGGGTGTTCATCGTCGGGTCGAAGCCCTCGACCGCGCGCAGCAGACCGAGGTTCCCTTCCTCGATCAGGTCTTGCAGGGCCAGCCCTTTCCCGGTGTACCCGCGAGCGATGTTGACGACGAGGCGCAGGTTGGCGCGCACCATGCGGTCGCGGGCTTCGGTGTTGCCGAGGGCGATGGCGCGGGCCAGCTCCTTCTCCTGGTCGGCGTTGAGCAGGGCAGTTTCGTTGATCTCTCGCAGGTACGTTTCCAGCGGGGACTGGACAACGTCCGGGCGGTAGCGGCGGAGGCGCGACATGAACTTGTCATCCTGTCTGCTGAGGACCGGCGTCCGAACCGACGAGTCGGTGGAAGGCAACTCGTTCGGGCAGTGTGCCGCGGGCGAACGGGGGTACGATGCGAGTCTCCGACGGTCGAACCCGCAGGGACGTATCGACCGACGAAACGAGAACCTGCACGGACGCGGCGGCAGAATACTCGCGCGAAGGGGGAAAGCGAGTGTCGCCGCGGGCAACACGGTTACAACCGGACCACCGGGCGGAACCGGCGCGAGTGGTGCGTTTAGGTGAAGCCGCACAACGGGACCGGTTCGCGACCCCTTTTCCCGATCACCCCAAGATAATGATCGCCCGACGCGCACCGCAATGTAATTCGCTGTCCCAGCGGTGCGTTCCCGTCGAGCGTCCCTCCCAATCGCTATCCCTTCGCCAACTTAGACCTCGATCGGCCACACAAGTTCCTCAAAGTCAACCGGGATTCGCGTTTCGACGTGTCCCGTATGCGAAAATCGGACGCGGGTATCAGTTTTCGAGTCGGGCGCGAGTGCGGCACGGAGCCTCCCTCTCAGAAACGGTACTCGTACCCGGCGCACGCCGCGCGATCTGCGAAAACGACTGGTAGCCTGACGCCCGGCTCGCGGTTAGCATGTCTCTGTCGGTTCGCCTCGCCACACCACCCACGAGAGTGCCCTCCCATGCTCACCCGCCGCGACCTGTTCCGCACCGCCGCCGTTAGCGCGTCCGCGCTGGCCGTGCCCGCGTTCCTCCGCGCCGCCGACCCGAAGGGTTTCACCCTGCCGAAGTTGCCCTACGCTTACGACGCACTCGAAGCCGCCATCGACGCCCGGACGATGGAGCTCCACCACTCCAAGCACCACCAGGCGATGGTGGACAACCTGAACAAGGCGCTCGCGAAACAACCGGAGTGGCTCGACAAGTCGATCGTTGAGGTCGTGCGCGACTACAAGAAGCTGCCGATGGAGTTGCAAGCGCCCGTCCGCAACAACGGCGGCGGGCA
>SXHE01000254.1 GCA_005773755.1 Planctomycetia bacterium | reverse complement strand
CTCGCAGAGCCTCGCTCCACCCCTGGCTACTCTCGGTCGCCCCTTCGGGGCTACAAGACAAGGGGGCTTCTGGGTGCACACAATCGCGCGGCGCGAGCGCATTTCTCCTCTTGACTCGAATTGTTATTCCGTATAGTATTGGATGGGTGTCCAGATTGGGCGCGACGGCGCGCCGCCCCGCAGTCGGAGAGCCCGGCCCGGTTCGGATGGCGTGTGAGGTGGCGCGTCGAGCTTCGCCCAGTGGCGAAGGTCCGCGGTGGTACTCCCGTCACGCCGGACCGCACCTTCAACCGAACTACAACCCTTCAACAAGGGGCGACGGGACCGCGCCCCAACCCTGGGAAGGAGAGGAGTTTTGTGCAAGGATTTTGCGCACGGCCACTTCGCCCGCCGGCGCGAACTCGGGTACTGAGGATTTGTGCAACAGTTTTCGCAAACTACCAATTCGCGCGCCACGGCGGGCGACACGCGGACCGGGCGCTTCGTACGCGCCCTCACCCCCGCGCGAGCTTCTGTAGCACGTCGATGCCGCGGGCCAGGGTTTCGTCGGTCGCGGCGTACGAGATGCGCAGGTGCGTGTCGCGCTTGCTGAACGTGCCGCCGGGGATCACCAGCAGGTTGTGTTGGATCGCGCGGGTCACGAACTCGGTCGCGGTGCCGTGCGGCACTTTGGGGAACAGGTAGAACGCACCGCCCGGTCGCGCGAACTCGTAGTCGTCCCTCAGCGCGCTCACCATCAGGTCGCGCTTGCGCCGATAGTCGGCGACGATCCCGGAGACGTCGAAGTTCATCGCCGCGACTCCCGCGTGCTGTACCATGCTCGGCGCGCAGACGTAGGTGAACTGCTGGAACTTCGCCATCTCCTGGATCAGCCGCTTCGGACCGTGCGCCCAGCCGAGCCGCCAGCCGGTCATGCCGTAGGTCTTGCCGAACCCCTCGACCACGAGCACGTTCGGGTCGTGGGTCGCGGGCGACAGTGGTGGCGTGTCGTAGTGGAACGTGCGGTAAATCTCGTCGCTGACGAGCAGCACCCCGCGCGCGCGGCACAACTCCGCGAGTTGCTTCTGGGTGGCGGCGTCGATGACCGCACCGGTCGGGTTCGACGGCGTCGAGAGCAGCACGGCCTTCGTGCGCGGTGAGATCGCGGCTTCGAGCTTGTTCAGGTCGAGCCGGAAGTCGGGGTAGGTGTCAATCGTGACGAGCGTGCCGCCGACGGTCGCGACCAGGTTCGGGTACGCGACGAAGTACGGGTCGGCGGTAATCACCTCGTCGCCGGGGTTCACGGTCGCCAGCAGCGCGAGCAAGAGGCCGCCGCTGGTGCCGCTGGTGACGAGCACGTCGCGCTCCTGTCCCGGAAAGCGCGCCTGCACGTCGGCCCGCATCGCGGCCAGCAGCTCGGGGATGCCCTGCGTGACGGTGTAGCCGTTGTGCCCGGCACCGATGGCGGCTTTGGCCGCGGCCTTCACGGGCTCCGGCACGTCGAAGTGCGGCTGCCCGATGCTCAGGTTGATGGGGTCTTTGAGCGACTTGCCCAGCTCGAACAGCTTGCGCACGCCGGACATCTCGACCGCGCCGCACCGCTCCGCCAGCCACGATTCGGGAACCATGTACACTCCTGGCGAACGGCCGGTGTCAGCCGGCCGGTGAGGACGAACGGAATTACTGTACGAAGTGCTCCTACCGGCCGCTTGCCCCTCACCGGCCGGCTGACACCGGCCGTTCGCCTCACGCGGTGTCGGCGAGTTCGGGCGCGCCCTGGCGGGCGTGGCGGTCCCAGAGCGAGTCCAGCTTCTCCTGTGCGGCTTCGAGCGGCAGCGCCTTGTAGCGGTCGCCGGCGGTGACGATCAGCCCGGCGCGGGTCAGCTTCGCGAGCGCGTCCACCACCTCGAAGTTGAACTCGACGCCCAGCCGCTTCTTCAGATCGGCCTCGATGGAGAAGTCCAGTTCCTCCGCCGTGAACCCGTTCGGGCCGGCGAACCGCCACAGGTAGAAGTACCCCAGCAGCGCCTCGCGCGTTTCCTGCTCCTCGGCCTCGTCGAGCAGCCGAAACATCACCCCGCTGTTGTTGTCGAGGTTCTGGTAGTACAGGCTCTGCGTGAGCTGGAGCGTGTACGTCTGGCGCGACGACTGGAAGCTGTACCACGTCTTGTAGCCGTAGCCGAAGATGAGCACCAACGGGGACCAGAGCGCGAACAGTAACCCGTAGCTGAAGCCGCCCAAGAGCGAGGCGAGCGGGAATGTGCTCAGCTTCCACCCGACGTAGCCGGCCGAACTGGAGAGCGAGCCGCCGAGCTTCCACCGGTCCATCTTGGGCATACGGATGCGCCCGCCGGGCAGAAGCATCTCGATGTCCACTTGCGGGATGTCCTTGAACAGCTTGAGAAATACGCTCCGCGTGTCGGCGTCCTCGGCCAGGCGCTTGTGGGCGCGCTGTTTGAAGATGACCGTGGCCCGCGCGAACGTGGGCACTTCCACTTCGCGCTTGCGCCACCAGAACAGCCAGTGCCGGCTGGTGCGCGTGCCCGCGCCCTTGCCCCGGTAGAACACCTCGACCTGATCGAAGGCATCCCAGGCCACGTCCATATCGACGCCCCACTCGCTGGCCCCGGTCATCACCTGTTCCATCACGTCGCGGGTGAGCCGCTGATAGTTGGCACGGGTCATCAGGTGAACGAACGTCTCGAACAGCTTGGCGAGGGCCGCGGCCCGCTCGTCGCCGGTGGGCGCGGCCAGGGGCTTCGGGTCCGCGTCCGGGTCGAACGCGGCGTAAGCGTCCTTGAGCCGGCGGATCTCGTTCGCGTAGCTGGTGTGAACGTGCCCGACCACGGACCGCGCGAGCCGGCGGAACGCGGTCTGCTCGTCGGCCGACAGCTCTTGATCGTGCAGCGGCCCGGACTCGGTACACAGGAAGCCGATCAGGTCGCTGACGCGAACCGGAACGAAGTGCTCGCGGAGGAGGAAGTCGGGCATCGGCTTTGTGTGTTTGGTGTTTGGTGTTTGGTCTTTCGTTTAGCCGCAACGCCGAGGGCGTGCGCGCCACGTCTACGCAGTAGGTGTGATGCCCAAACACGAAACACCAAACACCAAACTCTATTCGTCCAGAACGCCGGGGTCGTCGAGCTTGGCGGCGGCCTCGTCCGCGAGCTGGTCGAGTGTGCCCTGCACTTGGCTCATGCGCTCCGGGCGCATTACCGCGTTCGGCTGGATGCAGGCGTGAATCAGGTCCGCGAACCCTTCGGGCACCACGGGGTTTGCCACCTTCACCGGCTTCAGTTGCTCCTTGAACACCTTCCCGGTCATGGGCAGGCCGTCGGCGGGCGAGACCCAGTTCGGCGTGTTCTGGAGCGTGACCAGCCGGTACATGGTCGCGCCCAGGTTGTAGATGTCCGTGCGCTCGTTGACGAGTTTGTGCGACACCGTTTCCGGGGCCATGTACTCCGGTGTACCCTGCACGCGATCCTTCGGTTCGCCCTTGATCCACGCGAGGCCGTAGTCGAGCACCTTCACCCGCGTGCCGCGCTCCAGGATCAGGTTGTTGGGCTTCATGTCGGCGTGGAAGACGCCCTGCTTGTGCATGTGCATGAGGCCGTCGGCGATGCGCTCGCAGATGCGCAGGAGCTTCGCCATGCGCTGGAGCGGGAGCCGGTCCATCGTCTTGCCGGGCACGTACTCGATGAGCAGTTTCGCCTTCTTCGGGCCGCTGAACCACCCGGTTTCGGTCTCGAAGGCGTACACCTTCACTAAATTGGGATGGTTGAGCATCTGCCCGACGCGGAACTCGTGCTTGGCCTGTTCGAGGAACTTCATGTCCTCTTTGGACTCGATGGGCACCAACTTCAGCGCGTACTCGCGGTCGTCCTCTGCTCGGCGGACGTGAAGGATGTTGCTGTGCGCGCCGCTGCCGAGAGTTCCGAGGACCGTAAACTTGCCGATCTTGTCGATCACCATCTGGGCACCACGAATAAGCTGGGATGATGGGAGAAATGGTATCAGATTCCCGACGCCGTAGCGACCCTACGACTCCCGACCTCGACGACCGCACGAAGCAGTTCGGGCGCGAGATCTTCGCCCGCCTCGACCGGCAGGGGCCGGTTCTCTTTACGCGCGCGTGGCTCGAAGACAAGCTCATGGGCCTGGGGATGCACGACCCGGTGCTCAAGGTGCAACTGTTCCGGTTCGTGGACACGCTCCCGTACCTGAAGCAACCCGCCGAGGTGTCGCGCCACCTGCGCGAGTACCTGAACGAGGCGAAGGACGAACTGCCGTGGTGGGTGCGGTGGGGCACGAAACTGATCCCGAATCGCGGCATCCTGGGCAAGGGGCTGGCGCTCGCGGCGCAGACCGGCGCGAAGCAGATGGCTCGCAAGTTCATCGCCGGCTCCAACGTGCAGGAAGCGGTCGAGGCCGTCCGCGCGATGCGCGACCGCCGGCTCGCGTTCACCATCGACCTGCTCGGTGAAGCGACGATTACCGAGGTCGAAGCGGATCACGTTCAGAAGCAGTACCTCGACCTGCTCTCCGGCCTCACGCCCGTCGTGAACGCGCTGCCGGAAGAACCGACCATCGACCGCGACGACCGCGGCCCGATCCCGCGCGTCAACGTCTCGGTGAAGCTGTCGGCGCTGTTCAGCCAGTTCGACCCCATCGACCCCGACGGCACGGCAAAGGCCGTGTGCGCCCGGCTGCGGCCGATCCTCGCACTCGCGAAGCAGACCGGCGCGTTCGTCAACTTCGACATGGAGCAGCACAGCTTCAAGGACACGACGCTGCGCATCTTCCGCGACGTGCTGACGGAGCCGGAGTTCCGCGACTGGCCGCACGTCGGTATCGCGATTCAAGCGTACCTGAAGGACACCGCGGCCGACCTGATCGCGCTCCGCGACTGGGCGCGCGACGTGCGCAAGTGCCCCGTCTGGATTCGGCTCGTGAAGGGCGCGTACTGGGACTACGAGACCGTCATCGCGGCACAGAACCACTGGCCGGTACCGGTCTTCACGCAGAAGTGGCAGTCCGACGCCAACTTCGAGAAGCTGACCGAGTTCCTGCTGGCGAACGTCGAGTGGCTCGTTCCGGCGTTCGGCTCGCACAACATCCGCAGCATCGCGCACGCGATGGCCGTGGCCGAGAAGCTGGGCGTGCCCCCGCGCCGGTACGAGTTCCAGATGCTGTACGGCATGGCCGACGCGATCAAGGAATCGATCCAGTCGCTGGGCCACCGGGTCCGCATCTACACACCCTACGGCCAACTGCTCCCCGGCATGGCGTACCTCGTGCGCCGGCTGCTGGAAAACTCGTCGAACGACTCGTTCATGCGACAAGGCTTCGCCGAAGGGCTATCGGAAGAGGTGCTGCTGATGAATCCTCAGAAACCTACCCCCCCTGCCCCCCTCCCTGAAGGGAAGGGGGAGGAAGAAGGAGCCTCTTTCTCCCCCTTCCCT
>SXHE01000253.1 GCA_005773755.1 Planctomycetia bacterium | reverse complement strand
TGCTGACCGCGGAGCGCATCGTCGCGTGGCAGAAGCTGGTGAAGAAGGTGGAGGTGCCGAAGTTCGTCACCGAGTTCATCGTGAAACTGGTGCGGGCGACCCGGCCCAAAGACCCGAGCGCCCCGGAGATGATTAAGCGGCTGGTGGACTGGGGCGGCGGCCCGCGCGCGGGCATCTTCCTCGCGCAAGCGGGTCAGGCGTTCGCCGCGATGGACGGCCGACCGAGTGTCGCCATCGACGACATCAAGAAGGCCGCGATCCCGGTGCTGCGCCACCGCGTCAGCGCGAACTTCCAGGCCCAGGCCGAGGGTCGCACCAGCGACGACATCGTGGTGGAGCTGCTGAAGATCGTGAGCGAACCCGAACCGAAGAAGTACGTCGAGAAGAAGCGGAACTAGGAACTCACCACAAAGGCACGAAGGGCACAAAGAAGACAAGAGAGACAATCATGGACAATCAAAAGCAGACGGCTGCGGGAAAGGAGAGGGCGAACGCGCTGTCGTTCGAAGTCATCGGCGCGGCCATCGAGGTTCACCGACACCTGGGGCCGGGGCTTATGGAAAGCGCCTACGAAGTGTGCCTGTGTCACGAACTGGAGCAATGTCGGATCCCATTTCGCTCGCAACTCGCTCTCCCCGTTGTTTACAAAGGGGTTTCTCTCGACTGCGCCTACCGAATGGACGTCGTGGTTGACGACTTGGTTCTGCTCGAACTGAAGTCTGTTGAATGGATGAAAGCCGTGTTCGAGGCACAGATCATCACCTACCTGAAACTTTCCGGTCTCTGGCTCGGTCTCCTGATGAACTTCAACGTGCCCGTCATGCGAGATGGGATCAAGCGTGTCGTTCAAGGCTGATTTTCAACTCTCTCTTGTCTTCTTTGTGTTCTTTGTGCCTTTGTGGTGAACTACCCCCCATGTGGTATCGCGTGTTCGGTTCCTCTGAGGTCGAGCCTTCCCCCGCGGCGCTGGCGGCGCATCTGATCGCGTGCGGGCTGGCGGTCGAGCCGCATTTCAAGGGTGACGACCTGGGCTGGACCGAAGGCGAGCTACGCCTGCCGGTCGGCTCACCGGTTCTGCTCGCGCGGTATCTTGCGAAGGAAGACGACCTGCGCGACGACTTGAACGCGCACGCGGCCGAACTGGAGACGATGGACTACAGCCCCAACAGCGGGCCACTCATGGGGCGGGTGATCCAGACGAAGCAACTCGTTACGCTCCGCAAGCCGGTGGCCGCGGCCGACGAGGTGCTGCTCGATAAAGTGCTCGAAGCCGCGACGCGGTTCCTCGCCGCCGCGACCGACGGCGTGTACCAGATCGACGGTCGCGGCTGGTTCACCGCGACCGGCGACTTGCTCGTTCAGGAGTATTGAGCGGCTTCACTCGTCCAACGAGTACACCTCGCCGCCGTTGACGGTGATCGCGGACCGCAGGCTATCTTCTTTGACCGTGTTGCGGATGAACCGGACCGAGCCATCGACGAACAGCGCCTGGAACCCGCCTTCGGAGAACGGCCCGAGCTTCGGCAGCGGCGGGAACTGCTGCTTGGGCGAGCCGTCGGGCATCGGCGGGGCGGGCAGGTCATCCGGCCGCGTCCACTCGATAGGTTCGCCGGCTTCCACCACCATGAAGCTGTTGCTGGTGCCGTCCTGAATCTCGGCCATCCGTCGGCCGCCCGCGGCCGAACCGGGCGTCTGACCGGCCCACAGACTGTTCGGCGTGCCCTTCGCCCCCTTCGGCAACGGGTAGGGGCCGGGGATGAACCCGGTCGGCCCGGCGAACGCCCGCAGATAGGTCTTGCCGTTCGAGAGCGACACGCCCGGCGACTCGTACAGCCGGGGCATTTTGGGGATCAGCTTCTTGTTGTGCTCGCTGTCCCACGGCTCGTCCAACTTGAACTGCCGGTAGAGGGCTTCTTCTTCGATGTACGGTAGGAGGGCGACGCGCCAGCTCAGGCCGAGTTGCCCCTTCTGGCCCACGACGCCGGCCGGGAAGTAGCCGTTCGAGTCGTGGTAGTGGTGCAGCCCGACGCCGAGTTGCCGGAGCCGGCGGGCGGCTTCCTTCTTGTCGTCGGCGGACCGCGAGCCGGCCAGCGGGTTGCCGTCGATGGTCCCACTGCCGCCGTCGTCCTTCTTCCCGCAGCCGACGGCCAGCGCCGCGCCGAGCAGCGCCAGCGCGCCGAGTGTGTGCGTTCGAGTCACGTTCGCGCTCCATAAAGAGAGGTCGTCCGCGCGGGGCCAGTTCCCCGCTACAATACACGGCATGACAGCCGAAAAGTACCTCCGCCCGGAAGTGATTCGTCAGGTCGCGCGGCTCGATCTGCGGGCGAAGTTCATCGTGCAGGGGTTCCTGAGCGGGCTGCACTCCAGCCCGTACCACGGGTTCTCCGTCGAGTTCTCCGAGCACCGCAAGTACACCCCCGGCGACGACCTCAAGACCCTCGACTGGGCGGTGTACGCGAAGACCGGCAAATATTTCGTCAAGAAGTACCAGGCCGAGACCAACATGACGGGCTACCTCGTCATGGACCTGTCGAAGTCGATGGACTGGAGCGGCCCGGCGGAGGCGCGCAAGGCCGGGGTCAAGATCGATTGGTCGGCGCTCGGTGCCGCCGACGAGACGCTCACCAAGTTCGACTACTGCGTGTGCCTCGCCGCCGCGCTCGGCTACCTGATGATCTACCAGCAAGACCCGGTCGGGCTGGTCGCGTTCGACACGAAGCTCCGCACCGTCGTGCCGCCCAAGAGCAAGCGGTCGCAACTGGGCACCATCCTCAGCGTGCTCGCGAACCTGAAAGCGACCGGCGAGACGCACATCCCCGACAGCCTGTTCCAGCTCGCGTCCATGATTAAGGGCAAGAGCCTCATCATGCTGTTCAGCGATCTGCTCCCCACCACGGACGACTGGAAGGCCGAAGCGGAAGCGCTGATCCGCAGCCTGTACCGACTCCGCTACAGCGGGCACGAGGTCATCGTGTTCCATGTGCTCGACGTGTTGGAAGCGAAGTTCCCGCTGACGGGCCTTGTGGACTTCGAGGACGTGGAATCGACGGAGCACAAGGAGATCGACGCGACCGGCATTCGCGACGACTACGTGGCGTTCGTGGAGGAGTTCCGCGGGTACATCAAGACCGAATGCACCGCGGCCAACGTCGACTACCTGGGCCTGGACACGTCCGTGAGCTTCGACAAGGCGCTCATCGAATACCTCGTTCAGCGCCAGCGCCGGTTCAGTTAGCCTGTTAGCCGCGAGCTACGGCGAGCGAGAATGACCGCACCCGCCGTAGCTCGCGGCTAACAGGCTAACTGAGAAACCCAATGCGAATCGCCATCGTCGCCCCGACCCGTGGCGGGTTGTTGGGCGTTGGTCGTTCCAAACTCCCCACAGGTTCCCATGACCAACACCCCGGCGCGACCGGTCGCGCTCGTCACCGGCGCGAGCGCCGGCATCGGCACCGAACTGGCCCGGCTGTTCGCGGTCGATCACGACCTGATTCTGACCGCGCGGCGCGGCGCTCAACTTCACGCGCTCGCCGACGAACTGAAGCGGTCGCACGGTGCGGCGTGCCACGTCTTCCCTGCGGACCTCGCGGACCCGGCCGCGCCGCGGGCGCTGTTCGATGCGGTCAGCGGCGCGGGCCTGTCGGTCGATGTGCTGGTGAACAACGCCGGGTTCGGCGACCTCGGCCCGTTCGCCAGCGCCGACCTCGCCAAAGCGCTGCGCATGATTCAGGTGAACGTGACCGCGCTCACGGAACTGACGGGCCTGTTCCTCCCCGCGATGCTGGCCCGGAAGCGCGGGCGGGTGCTGAACGTCGGCTCGGTCGCGGGGTTCCAGCCCGGCCCGCTGATGGCCGTGTACTACGCGACGAAGGCGTTCGCGAACTCGTTCTCGGAGGCGCTGCACAGCGAGCTGAGTGGCACGGGCGTGACGGTGACGGCGCTGTGTCCCGGCCCGGTGGCGACCGAGTTCGCCACGGTCGCGGGGTTCGCGCCGGCGCGCGCGTTCAGCGCGGGCCAGTCGATGACCGCGCGGGCGGTGGCGGAAGCCGGGGTGCGTGCGACGCGCGCCGGCCGGCGGTTGGTCGTACCCGGTTGGCGCAACAAGTTGTTGTTGTTCCTGGAGCGGTTCGCCCCGCGCGCGGTCGTGATCCGCGCGGTGAAGTGGATGCAGCAGCGGCGCACTTGATGATGATGGGGAGAAGGGCTGAACGGGTGAAGGGGTGAGAAGACAAGGC
>SXHE01000252.1 GCA_005773755.1 Planctomycetia bacterium | reverse complement strand
CCTGCGATTCGAGGCCCATTGCTTCGCCAAAGGGATCAGTTGGGTGGAGGCCAAAACCGCCATCATTCGGGACGCGGTCCGGACCTACTTGGCCCGACCGCGAATCGGCTTTCCAAGACCCCGGACTGCGTAACACCTAACCCGTTCCAGCGTGCACGTGTGGACGGCCACGGGATCGGTTGATGTGAACGGAGGGGCACCCTCCGTCAAGCAACCCAATAAGTTCCCATCGGCGTCGTACACCTTGATGCGCACTTCGTACACCCCGGCCGCATCGGTAAACTCCACGAACAGCCCCATTTGTACGGTAGCGGGGTAGACGACTGACCACCAATTCAGCGTCGGCGAGACGAGAACATACTCTGGTGGGTGTGTCCGAGGTACGCGCTGAATCTCACGGCAGGCTGTGAAGGTGATGACCTTCGCGGTTCGAACTGCTGTGTGCATGTGGAGTCCTCTCACGGCGTCTTGGGCGAGCGGGCACAGGTTGCGTGTCGTTGGCTACTTCGGGCGTTTGGCTTTGAGCTTGTCGCCCAGCGCCTTCTTCAGCGTCTCGTAGTCGTCCTTGCTCAACCCCTTGCCGTCGTAATACACCGCCTCGATCTTCGGGAGGGTGAGCATCGACTTCGGCAGCCGCATCAGGGTGACGTTGGTCAGTTCGAGAACCTTCAACGAGGTCAACCCGGCGAAGACGTCGTCCGGCAGATGACCGAGTTGATCGCTCGTGACGATCAGTTCCTCAAGCCCGGTCAGCTTCGCGAACACCTTGTCGCCGATCGCGCAGACCTCGTTCGGCTGGCCCTTCTTGTGGGAGAGCGAGTAGAAGTGCCGTTTCTTCATCTTGGTCAGCCCGGCGAAGTCGTTATGGTAGAACGCCGGGATGTGGGTGTGCGGGAGCTTCAGGTCGGTCACGGTGGCGAGATCGGACGCGGTGATGTCCGCGGCCCTCTTGTTCAGCTTCGCCTCCAGCGCCTCAGTCACGGTCTTCGACCGGTCGCCGAAATCGCCCGCGCGAGTGAGGCCGGTGAAACACGCGACGAGGAGGCACGAGAGTAAGAGCGTCTTCATGGCGACCGTCCCATACTAAGGAGAGATGGGTGTTAGATTAACCGCGTTGCGCGTCGGCGTCAAAACGAATCGTTTCCACACGCCGTGGACGGCGGTGTGGTCCGTGAAGAAATGTGACGAATCCGGTTCGCGGTTCAGCCGCCGCGCCCGCAATTCCGATACCTCCTGATGATGCTCATCAGGTGCTATCGGCGGTGGTTCGCGGGAGCGGCGCTAGTCGCACTCCCCGCGTGCGCCTCGTTCGACGCGCTGCCGCTCCCGGCTCCGGTGCGACCCGCGGTCGCGCCCGTTGAAGTGAAGGCGTCTGTTGGATTGCCCGCGGCCCCGCCCGCTGCGGCGCGGGGCAAGCCGCTCCCCATCGACCTGCCCACCGCACTCGCCCTCACCAGCGCCAACCCCCTCGACATCCAGATCGCCGCCGAACGGCTCCGCGCCGCGACCGCCGCGCTCGACCGCGCGCGGGTGATGTGGCTCCCGAACGTCGGCCTCGGCCTCGACTACTACCGGCACGACGGCCGCATCCAGGACATCGCCGGCACCGTGTTCACCACCAGCCGCTCGTCGTTCCTGGTCGGCGGTGGGCCGACCGCGGTGCTACCCGTGGGCGACGCCATGTACGCGCCGCTGGCCGCGAAGCAGGTCGTACGCGCGCGCCGCGCGGATGTGCAGACCGCGCGCAACGACACCACGTTCGCGGTCGCGGAGGCGTACTTCACCGTGCAGCAGGCGCACGGCGAAGTGGCCGGCGCGATCGAGTCGCTGCGCCGCGCCGAAGAGCTGACGAAGCTCACGGAGAAGGTGACACCGGACTACGCGCCGGCGGTCGAAGTGAACCGCGCCAAGGCGGAAGTCGCCCGCCGCCGGCAGGCGGTCGAAACCGCCCACGAGCGCTGGCAGGTCGCGAGTGCGGACCTGACCCGCGTGCTGCGCCTCGAACCCGGCACGCTGGTCGAACCGACCGACGAGCCGGCACTCGTCGTCGAACTGATCGACCCCGCGTCAAGCGCCGACGAACTCATCCCGGTCGCGCTGACCAACCGCCCGGAACTCGCATCCGACCAAGCTCTCATTCAGGCCGCGCTCGTGCGCGTGCGGCAGGAGAAGGTGAGGCCATATGTCCCGACCGTGGCGCTGCGCGGGGTCGGCTCGAACGTGCCGGGGCTGGCCGGCGGCTACTTCGGCGGCGGCATCAACGGCGACGTGAGCAACTTCGGCGGCCGGTTCAGTTTCGACCTTCAAGCCGTGTGGGAAGTGCAGAACCTGGGCCTGGGGAACCGGGCCACGGTCCGCGAGCGCGAGGCCGAACAGCGGGCCGCGCTCCTACAACTCATCCGCACGCAGGACCGCGTGACCGCCGATGTGGTGCAGGCGCACGCCCAATTGCGCAGCGCCGCGAACCGGTTGCAGGCCGCAGCGGACGGCGTAGCGAACGCGGCCGAGGTCGCCGACAAGAACGTCCGCGGCCTTGTGCCCGGCAAGCGCGTCGGCGATCAGCTCGCGCTGGTGTTCCGGCCGCAGGAAGCGGTCGCGGCGGTCGCGGCGCTGGATCAGGCGTACCGTGACTACTTCGCGGCGGTCGGCGATCACAACCGCGCGCAGTTCCGCCTGTACCGCGCGCTGGGCCACCCGGCGCAGAACCTGGGCGACGTGCCCACGCGCTCCGCACCGACGCCCGCGGTTCCCACCCCGAAAGCGGACCCGAAACCGGCACCCGCACCGCCCGTGGTCGTGCCGACGCGCCACGAGGAGCCGAAGCGCTCAGCGCCGCCGCCGGTCGCCGAAGGCCCGGTGTGGCGCGCCGCCGGCGACGGGCGCTGACGCTCGCGAACCGCCCGCGCGTCGGGTACGATGCACCCGCCCGCACCCTTCACCACACGATGCCGATGAACCCGATCTCCGCCGCGCTGCGCCGGCCGGTCACCGTGATGGTGCTCATCGCGGGCGTCGCCTTCGCCGGGGTGCTCGCCGTCAACCGAATGAAGGTGGACATCTTCCCGCCGCTCGACCTGCCCGTCATCTACGTGTGTCAGCCCTACGGCGGCATGGACCCGCAGCAGATGGAAGGGCTGATCGCCAACTACTACGAGTACCACATCCTGTACGTCGGCGGCATCCACCACGTCGAGAGCAAGAACACGCAGGGCGTGTGCCTCATCAAGCTGTACTTCCACCCCGGCACGGACATGTCGCAGGCCATGTCCGAGGTGGTCGCGTCGGTGAACCGGTCGCGGGCGTTCATGCCGCCGGGCACGGTGCCGCCGTTCATCACCCGGTTCGACACCGGCAGCGTGCCGGTCGGCTACCTCGTGCTCAAGAGCGAAACGAAAACCATCGGCCAGATTCAGGACCAGGCGCTGTTCAAGGTGCGGCCGATGTTCGCGGCAATTGAAGGCGTCAGCGCGCCGCCCCCGTTCGGCGGGTCCGCGCGCACCGTCGTTGTGCGCACCGACCCGAAGGAGCTGCTCGCGCACACCCTCTCGGCGGATCAGGTGGTGCAGGCGCTCACCGCGGGCAACACCATCGCACCCTCCGGGCAGCTCCGCGACCCGACGCGGATGCCCATCGTGCCTACCAACGCGATGGTCACGCGGCCCGACGAACTCGGTGCGATCGAGGTGAAACCCGGCGTGTACCTCCGTGACCTGTGCCTGCGCGACAAGGTCACGGACAAGCCGCTGATCGAGGACTCCAGCGACATCACCACCGGGTACGCGCTGGTGAACGGCAAGCGCGCGGTTTACATTCTCGTGACCAAGCGCGCAAACGCCAGCACGCTCGACGTAGTGCGGAACGTCCGCGCGAACCTGCCGAACATGCAGGCCGTGCTGCCGGACGACATCCAGGTGAGCTTCGAGTTCGACCAGTCGCCCTATGTCACCAACTCGATGACGGGCGTAGCGTTGGAAGGGCTGCTCGCCGCGGCCCTCGTCGGGCTGATGGTGCTGGTGTTCCTCCGCGACTGGCGCAGCGTGATCGTCGTCGTGCTCAACATCCCGCTCGCGCTAACCGCGGCGACCGTGGCCCTGTGGCTGTCCGGCCAATCGATCAACCTCATGACGCTGGGCGGGCTGGCGCTCGCGG
>SXHE01000251.1 GCA_005773755.1 Planctomycetia bacterium | reverse complement strand
GCTGATCCTGCTCGGCGGGCTGGTTCCGCAGGGGATCGTCGAGTCGCGGTTCCAAGCGGCGGAAGCGATCCTCCGCGCACGCGGGTCGTTCGGGTCGTAGCCCTCACCGCAGTTCGTAGCAGAGTAGCTCTTCCGGCCCCTTCACGAGCAGCCTGTTTCCGGCCACCGCGAGGTGCGCCCAAGTGCCCTTCTCGCTCACCTTCCACTTCGCCAGCGGCTCGTAGTCGGTCGTCGAGAACTTCGCCGTGGTCAGGTGGCCGTCGAGCGCCAGTGCCAGCAGCGTGTTGCCGGATACCACAAACGACAGGTGCTTGTTGCCGAACGCGGGTGAGGTCCACGCGGTTTCGCCCGTCGCCAGCGCCAGACACACGAGTTTGCCGGCGCGGTAGTCGTAGCCGATCAGGTGATCGCCCACAATCACGGGCGTCGTCAGGTACATCTTCAGGTCGTCGTTCTTCCACACCTGCTTCGTCGTCACTTTGGTTCCGTCGCGGGTGAGTGCGAGCGCGAAGGTCGCGCGCTGTTCGCCGCCCATGATGACACGATCTTTCCACACCACGGGGCCGATGATGGTCTGCTCGTAGTGGGCCTTGAACGGCTGCTCCCACAGCAGTTCGCGGTCGGCGTGGCGCAGGCCCACCATGCGCGTGCCGGTGAACGCGACGATCTGTTTCATGCCGCCCGGCGACGCGATCACCGGGGAAGCGTAGCTGCTGCGGTCGTCGAGCGCCTTCCAGAGGAGTTTGCCGGTCGTGCGGTCGAAGCCGGTCACGGCCCCGGCCGTCTTGCCACCGACGGGAACGATGACGGTGGTGCCGTCCACCAGCGGCGACGCGCTGGCCCCGCACGGCGGGAACCACGGGTTGTCGCCGGCCGCGTTCTTCGGCACGTTCCAGTATTCCTTCAGGCAGTCGTGCCGCCACAGCGCCTTGCCGGTGGCGATGTCCACGCAGGTCAGCATCCCGGCGAGGCCGAAGAAGTACACGCGGTCTTTGTCAACCGTCGGTGTCGCGTTCGGCCCGCGCCCGGCGGTCGGGTCCGGTGCCCTGAACGGCGCGTCGTAGGTCAGGTGCCACAGTTCCTTGCCGTTGGCGAGGTCGAAGCAGTACGCGGTCTCCGTGCCGTCCTTGTCGGTGCGGCCGATGGCGAACACCTTCCCGCCGGCGACCGCGGCGCTGGCGTACCCCTCGCCGATCTTCGCGCGCCACGTCGGGGCCGGTGCCTTGTCCGGCCACCGGGCGGGGAGCCGCGCCGCGGGCGCGTGGCCGTCCCGGTTCGGCCCGCGCCATTGCGGCCACTCGGCGCGAAGTACGGGTGTGGGTGCGAGCGCGACTGTGAGGAATAAAGTGAAAAACGGGCGCGGCATCGGAGGCATCCCGGCGGTAATGTGGAGCGCGGTCTTCGTAATGACAGCGCATCTTAATGCCCCCTTCGCACGGATGCGCGTATCATCCGTGTACCAACCGCACCGCCGGCCCGCGAGGAGCCGATGACCACGTCCGGCCTCGATCCGCTCTCGATGATCCGCCCGCGGCGGACGATCACCGGCATTTCGGCGATCCTGCTGCCGTTTACCGAGTCCGGCGGGATCGACTGGGACGGGTTCGCGGCCCATTGCGTGCGCACCGCGGACGCGGGCCTGACCCCGGCCGTCAACATGGACACCGGGTTCGGGAACCTGCTCGCGCCCGAGCAGAAAATTGCGGTCCTCGACGCGGCCCGTTCAGCCCTGAGCGGAAAACCCTTTGTCGCGGGCACCATTGTCGCGGATGTTCCGGGCAAAATCTTCGATATTGAGCAATATCGGCGCGAGGTGGCGCGCGTTCAAGAGCGCGGCGGCACACCGGTGATCTGCCAGAGCTTCGGGCTGACCGCGCTGCCCGACGCCGAGTTACTCGCCGCTTACGAGGCCATTGGGCGCGAGTGCGACGCCTTCATCGCGTTCGAACTGGGGACGATGTTCGCCCCGTTCGGAAAGGTCTACGACCTCGAACTGTATCGCGGACTGATGGGAATCCCGAAGTGCGTGGGGGCGAAGCACTCGTCGTTGAAGCGCGAACTCGAGTGGCAGCGGCTCGTTCTGCGCAGCACAGTGCGCCCGGATTTCAAGGTGTTCACTGGTAACGATCTGGCCATCGACATGGTAATGTACGGGAGCGACTACTTGCTGGGCCTGAGTACGTTCGCCCCGGACCTGTTCGCGAAGCGCGATGCGTACTGGCGGGCCGGCGATTCTCGGTTCTACGAACTGAACGACGTGCTCCAGTACCTCGGGTTCCTGACGTTCCGCGACCCGGTGCCGGCGTACAAGCACTCGGCCGCGATGTTCCTGAAACTGCGCGGCTGGATCGGTTGCGACACCACCCACCCGCGCGGCCCGACCCGCCCCGATTCCGACCGCGACCTGCTCCGAGATGTTCTTCGACAGTTGGAAGACCTGTGACGCCCTTTCGCTCAGGAGACCGCCCATGCCCGCCCCCGCCACCAACCTCAGCCGCCCCCGCGTGCTGATCGTCGACGACGAACCCGCTGTCCGCCAGGTGACCCGGCTCATGCTAGAGTGGTCCGGCTACTCGATCGTCGAGGCCACGACCGCGGCCGAAGCGCTCGAGTGCGTCCGCTCGACCGAGCGCCGGTTCGTCGTGATCCTGCTCGACGTCTCGCTCCCGGACCGCACCGGCCCCGAGCTGCTCCCCGAGCTGCGCGTTCTGGCCCCGCGTTCCACCATCGTGCTGACCAGCGGGCGTCCGCTGGACGACGACGAGAGCGCCGACGGTTACCTGCCCAAGCCGTTCACCCGCGAACAACTGGTCGGGGCCATTCGCGCCGTGACCGCGCTGACGCCCGCGTGAGCACCTCGTGAATCCGCGAGCGGCTACGAGCCGAACAGAAACTGAAGCACCTGATCGAAGCGCGCCCCCCAGTGCGCTTCGTTGTGGAACCCGTCGGCCACTTCAACGTGCCGCAGTCGGTCGCGCGCACACAATCCGTGCTTCGCCAGCGCCAGTGCGAGCCGGTGGACGCGCCCCATCGTCGCGATGCTGCCCGCCCGCGTCCCGCTTTCGCGGTCGCCCACGTCCAGCCACACCCGGCACCGGTCCAGCCACACCGGGGACACGCTCACGTTTTGCAGGAAGTATTCGCGGTCCCACCACAGCGACGGCGACAGCGCGGCGCACCGGGCAAACACGGTCGGATACCACTTGCACAGGTGCAGCGAAATCAGTCCCCCCATTGACGAACCGCCGACGCCGGTGTGCTCCGGGTCCGGGCGCGTGCGGTACAGGCCGTCGATGAACGGCTTCACCTCTTCGACCAGGAACCGGCCGTAGTCGCGCGAGTGGTCGCGGGCGCGGTCCGCGCCGCACCGGCGCGGGCCGTATTCGTGCAACCGATCCGCCGTGTTCGCCACGCCCACGATGATGAGCGGCGGAACGCGGCCCGCGCGCACTTCGCGCTCCGCCACCTCGTCCGCCCGCCACGGGTTCCCGGCGAACGCGGTGTGCGCGTCGAACAGGTTCTGGCCGTCGTGCATGTAGAAGACGGGGAACCGACGGTGCGGAGCGAGGCCGTAACCGGGCGGCAGCCACACGCTGATCGTGCGCGCGGGCAGATCGAATCGCGACGGGAACTCGTGGTGGTACTCGACACTCGTTTGGTCCCAACCGCGGACGTGCGCGTCGACGGGGTGAGAATCGGCGCTGACCTCGCGCGGGGCGATCTCGTGGCCGTGGCCGTCGCTCTCGGCCTCGCGCCAGCGGCCCAGGGTGACGACGAACCGGCCGCGGAACCCGTGGGGCAACTCGACCCAAGCGCGGTGCGTGCCGTCGGCCCAGCGGTCCAGCGGCACGCCGGTCGCCGACCAGTCGCCCAGCGGCCCGTCGCCGGCCAGAAACGCGCGGCGGTCCGGCGGGGTGTGATCCGGCACGCGCACCACGAACTCGGTCATTCCGCCCTCGCAATCGTTCCCCGCGCGCCGCGCCGCGGTATCATGCGCTGTAGACACTTGCGGAGAGGTGCGCCGTGCTCGACCCCAATGACATCGTATCGGCGCTACACGCCGCCGGGTTCACGCATCTGGTGTGGATTCCCGACACTCACCTGGGAACGTGGGACGCGGCGCTGGCGCAATCGCGACTCGCGCCGATCCGCGTGTGTCGCGAGGGCGAAGCGGTCGGACTCGCAATCGGGCTGATGCTCGGCGGGGCGAAGCCGCTTGTGGCGATCCAGTGTACCGGGTTCTTCGAGGCCGGCGACGCGATCCGCAACGCGGCCCACGACCTGAAACTCCCGCTGAAGCTGATCGTCGGCGTGCGCAGCGCGCGCGCGGCGAAAGCCGGCAAGACCGGCGACAACTGCCCGCACTTCGCGGAGCGGCTCGTGGAAGCATGGGAACTGCACCGCACGCGATTCGACCCGGCCGAAAGCGACACCACCGCGCTCGCCCAAACGCTGATGCTGCTCGCCGGCCACCCGACCGCCGCGGCGCTCCTCTGGGCGGAGTAACTCACATGATGACGCACCGCGAAGCGCTCGAAGTGTTGGCCGCGAACCGGCGGGATCAGGTTGTCGTCACGACGATGGGGTCCGTCGCGCTGTGGCCGCAACTGTCAGACTCACCGCTCGACTTCCACTACCTCCCCTCAAGTATGGGGCAGGGCGTGCCGGTCGGCCTGGGGCTGTGTCTGGCGAGACCCGCGCGCGGGGTGGTCGTGCTGACCGGCGACGGCGGCACGCTGATGAACCTCGGCTGCCTCGTCACCGCGGCGCAGTACGACGTGCCGCTGTACGTCCTGCTCATCGACAACGGGCTGTACGAAGTGACCGGCGGGCAGGCGGTGGCGAACGCCCGGCGCACCGACTTCGCCACAATCGCGCGCGGTGCGGGCATCACGCGCGTCTACGAGTGCGCGACGCGCGCCGAATGGGGAGCAGTCGCGGG
>SXHE01000250.1 GCA_005773755.1 Planctomycetia bacterium | reverse complement strand
GTCCGGGGCGAGGAACTGCGGCAGGCCGGGCGTCACCACGCGGTCCTTGTCGGCGTTGCGCTCGTCGCCGCGGATGTGGAACGGGGTCTTGGCCTCGAGGTTCGCGTCGTAGGCCCGCGGGATGCCGGCCTTCATCGCGTCCGGTTCGCCGGGCAGCAGGTCGGTGCGCAGTTGGTATGGCTCGAAGATGGCGCGGAAGCTGTAGTAGTCCTTCTGCGAGATCGGGTCGTACTTGTGGTCGTGGCACTTGGCGCAGTTGAACGTGAGACCGAGGAACCCCTTGCCCGCGTGCTCCATGGTCTCGTCGAGCCACGACGTGCGGTTGAACAGGAAGTACGATCGCGCGAGGTAGCCGGTGGCGCGGAGCTTCTTCGCGTCGGTTGGGTACAGTTCGTCGGCCGCGAGCATCTGCCGGATCATCTCGTCGTAGCCGAGGTCGGCGTTGAAGCTCTCAATTGTCCAGTCGCGCCAGTGCCAGATGTGGCGCTGGCTGTTGCGCAGCTCCGCGCCAAGGCCCCACCAGTCGGAGTAGCGCCAGATGTCGAGGAAGTGCCGGCCCCACCGCTCGCCGTATTGAGGCGAAGCGAGCAGCGAATCGACGACCTTCTCGTAAGCGTCCGGCGCGGCGTCCTTCACGAACGCTTCGGTCTGCGCCGCGGTGGGCGGCAGGCCGATCAGGTCGAGGTACACGCGGCGCAGCAGCACGCGCTTGTCGGCGGGGCCAACCGGCGTCAGTCCCTTCTCCTTCCACTTCGCCTGAATGAGGTGGTCGATGGGGTTCTCGTTGGCCGCGAGCTGAACCTTCGCGCGCTGCGGCGTGCGAAAGCTCCAATGGTCGCGCGGGTCCGGTTCCTGCGCGTCGTCGGCGGGCACCTTCGCGCCCTGTTCGATCCACAGCTTGATCTTGGCGATCTGGTCCGGCTTCAGCGCGTGGCCCTCGGGCGGCATCCGCGTCGCGTCGTTCTCGCTCGAAATGCGCAGCAGCAGTTCGCTGTCGTTCGGCTTGCCGGCGACGACCGCGCCTTTCAGCAAGTTCGCGCCGCTATCGACCCGCATCTTCGCCTTTTGCGCGAGCGCGCCGTGGCAGGCGTAGCACCGCTCTTGCAGAACGGGCTTCACGTCCTTGCGGTAATCGACCGGGTCGGCCGCAGGCGCGAACGACGGAACCAGAACCAACAGAGTGAGGCTGAGGAACCGCATGGGTGAGCGTTCCGGGTAGGTGGGCGGAGGGGCGACCGGGCAGTTCGTAATAGCGTAACCGAGGCGAGCGGGGTGCGTAAGCCCCCTGTTCTCTTTGTCGCGTTCCGGGAGTATCATCACCCTCGCCACCCTCCCCAACTCCTTTCGGAAGGTTCTCCCATGTTCCGCATTGTGGTGCCGGTTCTCGTGCTCGCGCTGGTGTGCGGCGCGCGCGCCGCGGACGACAAGCCGGTCGAACCGTTCAACGGCAAAGACCTCAAGGGCTGGAAGCTCAAGGACGAGAAGAAGAGCAAGTGGCAGGCGACGAGCCTGAACCTGACGCTGGACGCGAAGAACCCCGGCCAGTTCGCGGACCTGACCGGGGCCACGAACACGGTCCTCGTGCCGGCGATGCTGGTGAACGCCAAGAGCGGCGGGTGCGACATCTCCACCGAGGAGAAGTTCGGCGACATCCACCTCGAAGTCGAGTTCATGGTGCCGAAGGGGTCGAACAGCGGCATCTACGTCATGGGCGAGTACGAGGTCCAAATCCTCGACAGCTTCGGCAAGGCGGACGACAAGCTGACGCAGGGCGACCTGGGCGCGCTGTACAGCGCCGCCAAGCCGCCGAAGAACGCGAGCAAGAAGCCGGGCGAGTGGCAGAAGTTCGTGATCGACTTCCAGGCCCCGAAGTTCGACGCGGCCGGGAAGAAGACCGCGAACGCCAAGTTCGTGAAGGTGGTGCTGAACGACATCGTGCTGCACGAGAACGTCGAGATGAAGCAGCACACGCCGGGCGGCTTGACCGGGAAAGAGGCCGCGACCGGCCCGCTCATGTTCCAGGGCGACCACGGCCCGGTCGCGTTCCGCAACATCAAGATCGTGAAGAAGTAGAAGGCCGAGGCCCGCTACAGGAACCCACCGAGCGCGGCGCGTTGCGGCTGGCGTGACCCGCTCCCTTGCGGTCGAGGTTCGCGAGGTGACTGGTTCCGGGGATACGTGTTACTCGCCCGCGGCGCGCGTCGGCGCGCCGCGCTCGTACAACTCCAACCGGGTGCGGTAGTCGGCCCGGCGCTCGTCGTCGGGCAGCAGATCGATGGCCTTCTCCTGCCACTTCACGGCGTCGTCGAAGTCGCCGCACTCGGCGCACGCGGCGGCCAGCGTGTCGATGAACCCCGGCTCGGTCCACTCGCTCAACTCGCACGCGCGGGTGGCGCACTCCTTCGCCCGCCCGCCGTTGCGCACGTCCGGGTCCGGGCACGTCGCCCACACCCACGCCAGTTGGTTGAAGGTCGGGGCGCTCCGCGGGTCGCGCTTCAAGGCTTCCATGTGATCGCGGACGGCCAGCGCGTACTTGCGCCGGGCATAATGCACCCCGGCCCGCAGCGCGAACGGCAGTACCGCGGAGGGCGCGCGCGTCACGGCCTCGTCGAAGTCGGCGAGCGCGCCGTCCAGGTCGCCCAGCGCCCGCTTCGCGGTGCCGCGCACCTCGTACCCCTTCACGACGCCGGGCATGGCGGCCAACAGCGCGTCGCAATCCGCGACCGCGCCGGCGTAGTCCGTGAGCGCGCGGCGGCACACGGCCCGGCCGAGCCGCGCGAACGGGTGCTCCGGCCGGGCCGCGAGCGCCGCGCCGAAGTCGTCCGCGGCCCCGGCGAGGTCGCTACTCATCTGCCGCACGGTGCCGCGCAGGAACAGCGCCTCCGCGTTCGTCGGGTCGTTGGCGAGCACCGCGCTCGCGTCCGCGGACGCCGCAACATGGTCTTCGAGATCGAGGAACAGGCGCGCGCGAACGAGCCGATAGGCCGGCGCGCCAACGGGGTCGGCGACGATTGCGGCGGCCAGGTCGGTGAGGGCCGCGCCGCTGTCGCCGCGGTCCGCGTGGCACCGGCCGCGGAGCGCGAGCAGGTCGACGCGGGCCGGGTCCAGTTTCAGCGCCCGGTCGCAGTCGGCGACGGCCTGATCGTACTGGTGCTGCGCGTACAGTTCGGCGGCACGGTCGGCGTACCCGCCGGCGTCGCCAGGGTTGAACCGCACGGCCTGATCGAGGTCGTTCAGTGCCCGCACGCGGTCGCCCATTTCGAGGTACGCGGTGGCCCGGAACCGGTACACGTCCGGGGCGTTGGGCCGCAGCCGGATCGCACGGGAGAAGCACTCGACGGCCTCGCGCGCGTCGCCGGCGGCGAGCGCGTTGCGCCCGCGGGTGAGCAGGTCGTGGGCGTCTTCGGCGGCACGGTTGCGTGGCATGGTGTCGCGGGGTTCCGGGGGTCGAGGGTCCACGAGCGCGAGATGAACGGACCGGCGGCGCGGGCCACCGGTTCACCCATCATACCGGAGGCCCGCCCGAGCACGAAAGTGCGATGTCGCGGTTACTTCTTCACCTTCTCCAGTGTCAGCACGATCGCGTTCGACTGGTCGTCGCTCTTGAAGCCCTTCGGCCGCTTGTCGCCCCCCTTCACGAAGCAGATGACCAGCTTCTTGCCGTCGTCCTCGAACTTGTAAATGCCCACGGACTTCTCGCCCTTCTCCGCGAACAGGTCGATCTCCTTCGGGTCCTTCGAATCGGTCACCTTGATCGACCCGGTCCCCTTCTTGTCCTCGCCTTCGATGTAGTCCGCCTTCGCGCCGGAGAACGTGAACTGGAGCTTGATCCCCTCCACGGCCTTGCCGTTCAGCTCGGCCTTCGCCACCTTCCAGGTGCCCTGGAACGGGGTCAGTTCGTCCTTCTTGTCTTCGGCACGGACGGAACCCGGCAGCGCCAGAAACAGGCCGACGAGCAGTGCGAACCGGGTCATGGCGAACCTCAGTGTGAGCGCGCCGAAGCGCGGGATGCAAACAGTGTATCGCGAACGCGAGTGGGCCGCAGCGCTTCGTTTCGGCGTCACTTCACGCACCGGAACCCGGTGTGGTTGGCGCTGCTGTCGGTCGGGTTCTTGTCGCGCGCCCCCGGCAGGTACCGGCGGCAGTAGTGGTCGTCGCACAGGAACGAGCCGCCGCGCCGCACCTTTTGCGGCTGGCGCTCGCCCTCGACGCCGAGCGTGCCCGCGTCCGGCCCCCTGGGGTTGTCTTTCGGCGACACCGCGTAGTAGCCGGGGTCGTACCAGTCGGCGCACCACTCCCAGGCGTTGCCGCTCATGTCGTACAGGCCGGAGCCGTTGGGCGGGAAGCTCTTGACCGGGGCCAGCCCCGCGAACCCGTCCGCGCCGGCGTCGCGCGCGGGGAACTGGCCCTGAAAGGCGTTGGCGTACCACGTGCCGCCGTCGCCGTTCTTCGCGTCGCCCCAACAGAACGGCTTGCGTGCGAGGCCGCCGCGCGCGGCCCACTCCCACTCGGCTTCGGTGGGCAGCCGCTTCCCGGCCCACTTCGCGTACGCGGCGGCGTCCTCCCAGGCGATCTGCACCGCGGGGTAGTTCTTCTTCCCTTTTACCGACGTGCCCTCGCCCTCCGGCCTGCGCCAGCTCGCGCCGACCGCGTACCGCCACCACGCGCCGCGGTTCTCCCACGGTTCCACGTCCATCGGGAAGAACACGGCCGAGCCGGGCTTGCGGAACTCCGGCGCGGCGTTCGGGTACTTGATCGGGTCGAACTCGCGCTCCGCGACGGTGACGTATTTGGTCGCCTTCACGAACGCGGCGAACTGGCCCACGGTCACCTCGGTCGCGTCCATCTGGAAGGGCGCGACGGTCACTTCGTGGGCCGGGGCTTCGTCGGCCGGGCCGTCGTCGCGGCCCATGACGAACGTGCCGCCGGGCACGCTCACCATCTCCGGCGGGGCGGGGTCGGCTTCGCGCAGGGGGTCATACTCGGACTTCCAGCCGATGGCGAGCAACCCGGCCACTAGGCCGACCAGCAACAGCGCGGGCAGCGCCCACCAGAGGGAGAGCTTCCGCGCCGCCGGTGGTGGTGCCGGCGCGGGTGCGACCGGTCGGTTCGCCTTCTTCCCCATAATGTAACTCTCGACTGTGGCGCAATTACGACAACGCGAATAGCCGAACCTGCTTAACGCGGGAATCGGCTTCGCGCACAACGAGGGGCGATGGCACAGGCGAACACGCGAGTCCTGCCCGGCTTCCGGTTGAGCATCAGCTTTACGCTCGTGTATTTGAGCGTGCTGGTGATTATACCGCTGGCCGCGTGCGTGGTGACCGCGACACAACTGAGCTGGGACCAGTTCCGCGCGGCGGTGTGGACCGAGCGCGCGCGGGCCGCGTACGCGCTGACGTTCGGGGCCGCCTTCCTGGCCGCGCTCATTAGCGCCGTGATCGGGCTGCTCGTTGCGTGGGTACTGGTACGGTACGAGTTCCCCGG
>SXHE01000249.1 GCA_005773755.1 Planctomycetia bacterium | reverse complement strand
GTTCCACGACTACCGGCGCATGTACGACAAGCACGCCAAAGACCTCGACGGCGTGCTGATCGCTACGCCCGACCATCACCACGCGCCCGCGGCCATTCGCGCCATCCGCGCCGGCAAGAGCGTGTTCTGCGAGAAGCCGCTGACGTGGTGCATCTCCGAGGCCCGCACACTCGCGACCGAGGCCAAGAAAAACAAGGTTCACACCTCGATGGGCAACCAAGGGCACGCGGGCGAGGGCTACCGCCGGTGGTGCGAGTCCATCTGGGCCGGGGCCATCGGCGACGTGACCGAAACGCACAGCATGATGAGCCGCAGCTTCGGCGGGAAGAGCGAGCGGCCCAAGGGCGAGAAGGTGCCGGACGGCCTGCACTGGGACGAGTGGCTCGGGCCGGCATCTGACCGCGACTACCACGGCGGGCTGCACACGTTCGGCTGGCGCAACTGGATCGAGTTCGGCACCGGCACGCTCGGCGACATGGGGTGCCACGTTCTCGACGGCTGCTTCTGGGCGCTGAAGCTCGCAGAGGCGAAGACGTTCACCATCGAGTGCGTGTCGCAAACGGCCGGCAGCAAGGAGCAGTTCGCGCAGAACAACCACATCCGCTGGAAGTACGGCCCGCGCGGGAAGATGCCGGCGGTCGCGGTGAACAGCTACGACAACAAGTGGCCGAAGGAGATCGACGAGCTGCTCGCGAAGCACGGCGAGAAGGTGAACGGCGGCACTGTGTACATCGGCACGAAGGGCGTGATGGTGACGGACACCTACGGCGGCGGCCCGCGGATCGTGCCCAAGAAGCAGCACGACGAGTTCCCGGCCCCGGAGAAGACCATCGCGCGCTCGAAGGGTGGCGTGAAGGGTGACCTGCTGGCGGCGATGAAGGGCGGGCCGGAGCCGAGTTCGAGCTTCGAGTACGCCGGGCCGTTCACGGAGTTCGTGCTGACCGGCGTGATGGCGAGCCGCGTCGGGGCCGGCAAGCCGATCGCGTGGGACGTGGAGAAGATGACCGCGGACCTGCCCGAAGCGAACGCCCTGGTCAAGCGCACCCACCGCAAGGGCTGGGAGGTGTGAGGCGTCACGTCATCTCACCGCAGGCCCTTCGCCCCGCCCGCGGTGCGCGCTTGTGCAAATCGCTGTGGCCGGGCAGAGAGCACTCGATTGCCGCACCGTTACACGGTTTCGGTGGCGGCGAATTCGACCTCGCAGAACCGCACCCACTCTCCGACGCGGCACTCGAACCATTTCCGCGTATCGTCGTCTACGACCAGGTGGCCGTATTCATGGCGGCTCAGGAACAGGCCCGGGTAATGCGGTTCGCTCGGGTAGGCGCGAAACTTGTCGAGGTAGCCCCCACGAGGGTCTTCTAGTCGCTCCATGCGAAGCGGAACGAGGGGAGGAAGGAACTCCCACGCTTCGGGCATCTGGGAGGCGACCCGCGCATCGTGCGGTTTGTCCATAATGTACTCTTCCGGCTCGCCTCCCCGCGGGTATCGTTTCGGCTCTGCGGCCGTCCGGTCCCACTTGTGCCAAGCGAGATTGATGATCCGCGCCTTGATGGTCGGCACGAACCGTACGCCCGTAAACCCCGGTCCTTCAAGTTCGTGACGGAACTCGTCGGACACTACGATCCCGCTGAGCGTGGGGAACGAGATCGGCGGTAAGAACGGCCCGGCGCGGTGAAGCAGGAGGGGACCGCCTTCGGATTCCCGACTCGCCAAACCTTTCACCAGTATCCCGCCGTAGTCGCCCCACGGGTAGCACTGCTCAACGACCCAGATCACGGGCGTTACCTCTGCAATGGCTGATCCTCGATTAGCCATCTTGATAACCGCACTTCGCCACGCGCACAAGCCTTGCCGTTCCGCTACACTGTTCCGCAACCCGCCTTTCCCTCTGCCGGAATCGCACCCCATGGAACTGCCCGATCTTACGTGGCCCGCGGTGGACGCGCTGCCGCGAACCACACCCGTGATCTTCCCCATCGCGGCGCTCGAACAGCACGGCAAGCACATGCCCGTGTTCACCGATTCGCTGCTGCTCGGCGAGGTGATCCGCCGCGTGAAGCTCACGCCGGTCGCGGACAAGTGCCTGTTCGCGCCGCTCCAGTGGCTCGGCAACTCGCACCACCACATGGACTTCCCCGGCACGCTCTCGGCCACGCCGCGCGTGTACCTCGACATGCTCAAAGACCTCGCGACGTGCTTCCTCGCGCACGGGTTCACGCGCCTCGTGTTCGTCAACGGCCACGGCGGGAACGTCACGCCCTACCAGCAGGCGCTCTTCGAACTGAAGCAGGAGCACCGCACGCGCACCGACCTGTTGCTGCTCGCGCTGACCTATTGGGACGCGGCCGGGGTTCCTTCGAGCGCGACGATCCCCGGTCTCGTGCAGAAGCGAATGGGGCACGCCTGCGAGTGGGAAACGTCGATGGTGCTGCGCCTGAACCCGAAGCTCGTGGTGGGAGACGTGGCGCAGGTGCCCCAAGTGCTGTGGGGCAAGGAGTTCCTGCCGGGCTACCGGGCGTGGGTGATGCCGGACCGCAGCGCGCCGGGGCACGTCGGCACGCCGGCCGCCGCGACCCCCGAAAAGGGCGAGGCGCTGTTCGCCCACTTCGCCGCGGGCGTGAGTACATACCTCGAGCGCGTCGTGAATTGGGACGGCAGTTGGGATGCGTGAGCGGTGAGGAGCAGCCCGCACCGCGTCCGCTGCTACGTTTACTTCTTCCCGGTGATGGCCCGGTCCTCGTCGGCGAACGGGTAGTTCTCGTTGAGGATCGGTCCCAGGCCCAGGAGCGGGTCGTCCAGGTCCGCGTGCAGCACGTCCTTGAACAGCCACTTCTTGAGGTCGTTCGGCTGCACGATGCCGACCTTCGCGAGGTGCGCGTGAACCGCCTTGCGGCGGACGCGCTCGTTCACGTCGGTGTCGAGCTTCAGTTCCGGGCGGTCCGCGAGCCGGCCCGCGGGCGCGGGGGCCGCGGCCGGGACGCCGAACACCGGCGCGCCGACGATCACCCGCGCGACCGGCCCCTCGATGCCGCTAAAGGTCATCGGCTGGAACCCGCCGAATTGCCCCCCGCCGCCGAAGTTTTGGAACCCGCCGGCGGGGAAGCCGCCGCCCTTGAACCCGCCACCGATCCGCCCAACGGCCTGCATCTGGGCCGCATACGACGGTTGCCCGCCGGAACTTCCGCCGAACCCGCCGAACCCGCCCTGGAACCGGGGCGCGACCACCGGTTGTGCGAGGCGCACTTCGGGCGTGATCGTTTTTACCATCTGCGGCGCGGCGAGCTTCGTCTCGGCGCGCGTGTGGTACTCGCGCAGTCGGCTCGCGACGCTCCACTCGGCGCGCAGTCGCTCCGTCGGGCTTGCGGTTGCCTTCGCCGTGAGCGGCTTCAGCGCGTCGGCCAGTTTCCTCAACTCTCCCAGTTGAGTGCGGTACACGTCTGGCGTGTAGATGCCGGGCAGCAGGTCGTACACGGTCCCGTCCGCGCCGCACACGTAGGTCGCCACGTTCCCTTGAAGGGTGCGGCGCACGACGTGCCCGCCGCCGAAATCGATGGTGACGAGCGGGGCGCTGCGGACGCTCTCCCATACCGGCTCGAAGTTCGCGTTGATGGTGTCGGCCACCTCGTTCGATGAGAACAACACGGTTCTCGCGAGGCGGGCGTTGGTTCAGCAGAACTGCCGGTCGAGTTGGCCCATCATGTGAAAGACCAGCACCGGGCGACCGGACCGCTGGGCCGCGGCCCGCGCGTCGGCGACCGAGGCGTGCCAGTTCACCAGCCCCGGTTTCACACGCGGGTTGTCGTCACGCGCGGCCGACTGTTGGGGCGACTCCGTCGGCGCGGCAGTCGCGCGGGGCGAAGTGTTGACCGCGAGCGCGGTCGCGACGACGGACAGAACCGCCGTCAGCCATGCGAGGGAGCGAATCACGATGCGCCTCCCGAACAAGAAAGGGAGTAACGGCGTGGAACGCGGCCCGGCCCGCCGCTTGCGCGCGATTATTCGGATTTTCGATCACGGCGCAATGGAAACGCTGTTCATTGAACTGGGAACCACACGAGTTCGCACGGTAGGGGTTACAATGGCGTGCCCGTTTCGCGGAGGGGAGCCGTGACCGCCGAGCCGCCGTTCCGCCTGACCGACCGCGCCGCCCGCGTCCGCGAGTCGGCCCGCGCGCTGCTCGACTTGCACGGGTTGGGCGCGTGGGAGTTCGGGTTCAACTCGAACGTCCGCCGGGCCGGAGTGTGCTTCTACCCGCACCGCGTCGAGCCCGGCCGCGTCGAGCTGTCGGTTCACTTCGCGGCCCGCAACACCGACGACGAGGTGCGCGACACGCTGCTGCACGAGATCGCGCACGCGCTGGTCGGCCCCGGCCACGGGCACGACGCGGTGTGGAAGGCGAAGTGCCGCGAGATCGGGGCGAAGCCGGTGGCGTGCTACGGCGCAGAGGTCGAGATGCCGCGCGGCCGGTGGCGGGCGACGTGCCCCGGCTGCGCGACCCAGTTCGACCGCCACCGCCGACCGAAGCGCGCCACCGGCTGGTTCTGCCGCCCCAGCGGGCCGACGTCCGGCACCCTACGCTGGGGCGACGCGAGCGAGTGACGGGCGGCGCGTTGCGACTGTCGAAGGTTGCACCGCGAACGCGGCTCACGGTCGCGGAGCGGGCGAGTAGTATTGACGCCGCCCTTCGTCTGGAAATTGCCGCGCGGGGGGCTACGATAATCGGTGCAGGGGCGGTTCCGCGTCGGGGCCGCCCCTGCGCTATTTCAGGGTGTGTCATGTCGAACCTTCGCACCCCGCTGTACCAGTGGCACGTCGATCACAAGGCGCGCATGGTGCCATTCGGCGGCTGGGAAATGCCGGTCCAGTACGCCGGCATCGGCCCGGAACACAAGGCCGTGCGCGCCGGGGCCGGCCTGTTCGACATCTCGCACATGGCCCGCTTCAACTTCGGCGGGAAAGACGCACTCGCGCTGCTCGAACACGTTTTTACCAACTCCGTCGCGACGATGAAGGACGGGCAGGTGCGCTACGGTCTCGTGTGCAACGAGAGCGGCGGCATCCTCGACGACATCCTCGTATACAAGTGGCCCTACGGCTACGCCGCGGTCATCAACGCCAGCAACCGGCCGAAGATTCTGGCGTGGCTGGCGCAGCACGCCGCCGGCCGCGACGTGCAGATTCAGGATCAGACGCTCGACACGACGATGATCGCGGTCCAGGGGCCGAAGTCGGTGGAGCTGGTGGCGGGGATGTTCGCGGACGACGTGAGCGGGCTGAAGTACTACTACGCGACGCCGTCGCGGTACAAGGACAAGCCGTGCGTGGTCAGCCGCACCGGGTACACCGGCGAGGACGGGTTCGAGGTGATCGTGCCCAACGCGCTGGGCGTGACGTTGTGGGACGAGTTCATCGGTAAGGGCGCGGTGCCGTGCGGGTTGGGGGCGCGCGACACGCTGCGCCTGGAAGCCGCGATGCCCCTGTACGGCCACGAGCTGAACGAGACCATCGACCCGATTCACGCGGGCCTGAGCTGGGCCGTGAAACTCGACAAGGGCGCGTTCATCGGCCGCGACGCGATCCAGACGGCGACCGCGGATACGACGAAGCCGGTGCGCGTCGGCCTTGAGATCGAGGGCAAGCGGGCGGCGCGCGAGGGCTGCGCGATCACCGACGCCGACGGCGCGCCGGTCGGCACCGTGACCAGCGGCAGCCTGTGCCCGTGGCTCGACAAGTCGCTCGCGATGGGGTATGTGAACCCACAAGTCGCGTCGGTCGGGAGCGCGCTCGACGTGGACCTGCGCGGCACCAAGCTGCCGGCGACCGTCGTGCCGCTGCCGTTCTACAAGCGGAAGAAGTAAACTCATCAGGAGCATTTCATGTCCAACCCGACCGAACTGCGGTACTCGTCCACGCACGAATGGGCGAAGCTCGAGGGCGACGTCGTCACGGTCGGCGTGACCGCGTTCGCCATCGAGCAACTGACCGAGCCGACCTACCTGGAGCTGAAGCCGGTGGGCACGCAGTTCCAGCCGGGCGACAAGCTCGGCGTGATCGAGTCGTACAAGTCCACCTCGGACCTGTATTCGCCGGTCGCGGGCACGATCGTGGAGCGCAACGAGCCGATCACGCAAGACCCGAAGCCGGTGAACGACGACGCCTTCGGCGCGGGCTGGATGGTGAAGATCAAACTCGCGCCCGGCGCGACCCTCGACCACCTGCTGACCGCCGAGCAGTACGACAACCAGCTCGCGTCGGAAGGGCACTAGGCCGCTCGCGGCTTCGCGAACCCAGTTAGCTCGCGAAGCCGCAAGCGGCGGTCGGAACCAATTCTTGCTGGAGAGTTCAACGTGGCATACGTCCTGAACACCCCCGAAGACCAGAAGGCGATGCTGGCCGCGATCGGGGTCGCGTCCGTCGAAGAGTTGTTCGCCAAGATTCCGGCGGAGCTGCGGCTCACGCGCCCGCTCGGCATCCCGGCCGCGCTGCCGGAGATGTCGCTCCAGGCGCACGTCGCACAGTTGCTCGGCAAGAACCAGTCGGCGTCCGATGCAGTGTGCTTCCTCGGCGGCGGCGCGTACGACCACTTCATCCCCCGCGCCGTGGACGCCATCGCCGGGCGCAGCGAGTTCTACACCGCTTACACGCCGTACCAGGCCGAAGCCAGTCAGGGCACGTTGCAAGCGGTCTACGAGTACCAAACGCTGATGTGCGAGCTGACCGGCCACGCGCTCGCCAACGCCAGCCTCTACGACGGCGGCTCCGCGACGGCCGAAGCGATGCTCATGGCGCTCGGCATCACCGGGCGGCGCGAGGTGCTGGTCGCGGAGAGCGTTCACCCCGAATACCGGCAGGTGCTCGCCACCTACGCAGCCAATCTCAACTGCAAGGTGCGGGTTCTGTCGACGCCGGACGGCACGCTGAACCCGGACGACGTGAAGGCCGCAGCGACCGACGCGACCGCGTGCGTGATCGTCCAGTCGCCCAACTTCTTCGGGCACCTCGAAGCGATGCAGGAGATCGGCGACGCGGCGCACAAGGTCGGCGCGCTGTTCGTCGCCAGCTTCGACCCGATCAGCACGGGCGTGCTGAAGCGCCCCGCGGAGTACGGCGCGGACATTGCCGTGGCCGAAGGGCAGGGGCTGGGCGTGCCGCTCCAGTTCGGCGGGCCGCACGTCGGCATCCTGGCGTGCCGCCAGGAGTTCCACCGCAAGATTCCCGGCCGGCTGATCGGCCAGACCACCGACCGCAACGGCAAGCGCTCGTGGGTACTCACCCTCGCGACCCGCGAGCAGCACATCGCGCGCGAGAAGGCGACGAGCAACATCTGCACGAATCAGGGGCTGCTCGCGCTCCGCGCCGCGGTGTACCTCACGGCCGTCGGCCCGCAGGGGCTGAGGGAACCCGCGGAGCTGTGCGTGCGGAAGGCGCACTACGCCGCCGACGAGCTGTGCAAGGTGCCGGGCGTCTCGCTCCGCTTCAACGCGCCGTTCGTGAAGGAGTTCGCGCTGAAGGTGCCCGGCGACGCCAACGCGCTGCTGGCAAAGCTCCGCGCCGCGGGCTACCACGCGGGCCTGCCTTTGGGCCGCTGGTATCCGGCGCTCGCGGACTGCATCACGGTCGCCGTGACCGAGAAGCGCACAAAGGCCGAGATCGACGGCCTCGTGACCGCTCTGAAGGCGAGCGTGTAAGGAGGGCGGAGCGATGGCGTACAGCGAGTTCGATCTGGCCGACGTTGCCTCGAAGTTCGACGTGGCCGTGAACGATCACCCCGACCTGTTTGCGGGCGTGGCCGGTGCGCCGCTCAGCCCGCCGGTCGCGGGGCTACTGCGCCTGTACTTTCCGCTCGCCATCGCCAACGGCACCGAGAAGGCCCGCTCCGAACTGCTCATCGCCCCGGTTCTGGCCGACGCCCGCGAACAACTCGGCCGCCGCGTCAGCCTCTTTTCCGGTTGGGATTTCGTCGTGGACCGCGCGAAGGGGCTGAACGGCGTCTGCGATTACGTGCTGTGCCGGTCGCCGCAACAGGAGTTCATCACGGCCCCGGTCGCGGTGGTGGTGGAGGCGAAGAACGAGAACATCAAGGGCGGGCTGGGGCAGTGCGCGGCGGAAATGGTGGCGGCGCGCCTGTTCAACGAGCGCGCCGGCACCGGCGCGGACTCGGTGTTCGGGTGCGTGACCAGCGGCAACGTGTGGCGGTTCCTCCGGCTCGCCGGCACCGACCTGCACATCGACCAGAAGGAGTACTACCTGACGACGCACCCGGACGCCATCGTCGGCATCCTGTTGCACATCCTCCGCGGCCCCGCCGCCGCGGGGAAGGCGGCGTAACCACAGGAGGGCGAAGTATGCCGTCGCCGTTTCCGGGCATGGACCCGTGGTTGGAAGGGGAAGAGGTGTTCCCCGACCTGCACGACAGCCTGATTTTTCTGCTCAAGGAGGCGGTGAACGCCGCCCTTCCGCCCGGTTACGTCGCGACGAGCCGGAACAAGGTGTGGGTGGACGACGAACTCCGACGTGAGCCGGACGTGGCACTGTTCGGCAGGGACCGCGGCTCCAACGGCAACGGCGGAACCGCAACAGCACTCGCGGGACTGGTCGCCGTCGGCCAGCGGCTCACCCCAGAACCGACCGAAGAGCCGTACCTCGAAATCGTGTCCACGAAGGGGAAGCGACTCGTGACGGCGGTTGAGGTCGTCAGTTTGGCGAACAAGCGGGCCGGTGAGAAAGGCCGCAGCACATACCGCGACAAGCAGAACGAGTACGCGCTGTCCGGCGTGCATCTGGTGGAGATCGACCTGTTGCGACGCGGCCCCCACGTCACCGCGACGCCGCTCGCCCGGCTGCGACGATTCCTCGGCGAGTTCGATTACCATGTGAGCGTGGTGGTCGCGGGCGTCGAGCCGTCGCACCACGCGGCCGGAATCAAAATGGCCGACCGTTTGCCGTCGTTCGCGATCCCGCTCGACGCCGGCGTGCCGCCGGTGACGGTCGATCTGCAACCGCTGCTCGATCACGGGTACGAGAGCGGCAAATACGCAATGCTGGTCGATTACCGCGACCCGTGCGACCCGCCGCTGACGGCCGAGCAACAGGCGTGGGCCGAGGGCGTCCTCCGCGCGAAGGGGCTGCTGACATGAACGAAGACGAGGCGTTTATCCGCGCGATCGTGGACGCACCGGGCGACGACCTCCCGCGGCTCGTCTACGCCGACTGGCTCGACGACCGCGCCGACCCGCGCGGCCCGTATGTGCGAGCTGAAACGAAATGGGCGAAGCCGTGGCGTAAGCGCGGGCGTAAAAGTAAGCGTCCAATCGACAACCCCCGTTTGCGCGAGATGGCATGCGCACTCGACGCACTGTGGGTGGCGCGAGTGAGTCGCCCGCCGATCGGAGTTTGCTGCGAACACATGACATTTACCGACTGTGGCGAGCCACTAACGCCCGAATCAATCAACGTGTGCGCGACGAGACTCGGCCTAACGCTCCCGCTCGCCTACCGAGCGTTCCTACTCAATCAGAACGGCGGCGTGCCCACTGTACCCTTCTATTGGCCGAAGGACACCCGTTCCTCCGAGCCGCGGTCGGTGAGGGTGGAACGGTTCCTCGCTGCCTCAGCATTACCGCGAAAGGGTAGAACCGACACCGGAGACAGTAGCCGCGACCTCGAAGAAGCGAGCAAGGTGCTGAACAACGGCTATGTGACGGGAGCGACGGATCGTGCTGCGCGAGACGCATGGGAAGCCGGAACGCGGCTGTATGTGCCCGTGGCGATACCGGTAGGACTGGGCGTTGTCGCACTCGGACTTCTGGGCAAGCGTGCTGGAAAAGTCTACGAGATTAACCGAACCGTTCTCGTAGGTTCCAGCGCGCCACGACTCATCGCGCAATCGCTTGCCGAGTTTCTAGCTCTGTTCAGCCTCTCGATTACCTACACGCCGCGTCCTTGAACCTGACTTTACCATGAACAACACGCAATCCACTGAGCTGATCTTCGAGCTTTCCAAGAGCGGGCGGCGGTGCCACCGTTTGCCGGCGTGTGACGTGCCGGCCACCGAGCCGCTGTCGGCGCTTATTCCGCAGGCGCACCTCGCGGACGCGCCGCCGCCGCTGCCGGAGGTCGGCGAGATCGACCTGATCCGGCACTACACGAACCTGTCGGCGCGGAACATGAGCATCGACACCAACTTCTACCCGTTGGGGTCGTGTACCATGAAGTACAACCCCAAGCGGCACGAGCGGCTCGCCGCGCTGCCGGGGTTCGCCAACCTGCACCCGCTGCAACACGACGACACCACGCAGGGCATGTTGGAACTGCTGTTCGAGATGCAGCAGTTCCTCGCGGAGATCAGCGGGCTGCCCGCGGTATCGCTCCAACCGGCCGCCGGCGCGCACGGCGAACTGACCGCGCTGTATGTGGCCGCCGCGTACTTCCGCGACAAGGGCCAGACCCACCGCCGCAAGGTGCTCGTGCCGGACTCCGCGCACGGCACGAACCCCGCGAGCGCGGCGCTCGCGGGGTTCGACACCGTCACCGTCAAGAGCGGCGCGGACGGGCTGGTCGATCTCAACGACCTCAAGTCGAAGCTCGGCGACGACACCGGCGTGTTCATGATTACCAACCCCAACACGCTGGGACTGTTCGAGACGCAGATCAAGACGATCACCGACCTGCTGCACGCGCAGGGCGCGCTCGTCTATCTCGACGGCGC
>SXHE01000248.1 GCA_005773755.1 Planctomycetia bacterium | reverse complement strand
GCGGCCCCGGCGCTCATCATCCACGGCGACGCGGACCTGCTCGTGCCGATCCAACAGGCGGAAGTTATCATCGCGAAGTTTAAGGAACACAAGGTGCCGTGCGAACTGGCCGTGCGCAAGGGGGCCGGCCACGGCGGCGCGGCCTTCGCCAACGACGCCAAGACGCTGGCCGACTGGTTCGACAAGTACCTGAAGTGAGCGCGGGTTGCTCTGTCGAAGCGAATGATTGTGGCTCCGTCTTCGCCCTGAAGGGGCCGCTTCCTCAGCCCCGGCCAACGGCCGGGGTAAGGCCAGAAGAGACAACAAGCCCTGAAGGGGCGACCTCCAGAGTGCTTCTGGAGATCGCCCCTTCAGGGCTTCAATCTTGGTCCCTCGATCCCCGGCCGTTGGCCGGAGCTGAGGAAGCGCGCCCCTTCAGGGCGAAGCCGGCCAATCGCTTCACCAGCGCGTCACTTCTTCTCCACCGCCAGCACCAGCGCGGCGGTGGCCCAGCCGCTGGCGGCGATGGAGATGAACTGGTCCTTCTCGTGCGGGAAGCCGCTTTCGTAGTACGGCTGGAACGGCCGGCTCCGCGACTTCACGAACCATGTCCCGTCGGTGCGCTGCGTCTTCAGCAGGTGGACCAGGCCTGAGCGGTACGCAGGGGCGTCGGCCTTCAACCCGCCGGCTTCGTGCAGCGCGACCAGCGCCGCGCCCGTGGCGTAGGCGTCGCTGAACCCGCCGTCGAGCTGCGCCCAACCGCCGTCGGCGCGCTGGGCCTTCAGCAGTTCCCACGCGGCGGCGGCGATCTCCTTCGCGTCGGCCCCGGCTTCCTTCAACCCCAGCAGCCGGAACGCTCGGTCCTCGGTGTCCTTCGCCGCGGTCTTCACCAGCCAGCCGCGGGCGCTCTCGACGCGCTTGGCGATCTTGTCCTTGTCCAGCTTCGCCGCCGGTCCCCAGACGCGCAAGGCGCGCATCACCAGGTACGTCGTGGTGAAGTCACTCGCCTCCGTCGGCGGGCGGTTCGCGGTGGTGCGCCAGTGGTCGCGCTCGGCCTGGGTCTTGAGCAGGTACTCGACCACGACCGCGGTGGTGGCGTCGGGCTTGTGGCCGGCGAGTTCAAGGGTGAACAGGGCGTACCCCGCGGTGGACGCCGCGCCGCCGGTGCCGGTGCCGTTCTTGAACCGCTCGCGGTTCGTTTCGAGGAACCCGGCGACGTGATCGGCCTGCGCCTTGAACAGCGCCGCGGGCACGTCGAACCCGCGCGCCTTCGCACCGGCGAACGCCAGCATCGGCGTCGCCTGGTTGTGGCACGCGAAGCACGTCTTCTGCTCCGCGTGTCCGGTCGCGCCGTCCTTGAGTGGGGGCAGCGCGGCTTTCACCGCGGCGCGGACGTCCTTCGCCGCGGGCGCGGGCGGCACGAGCTGTGCGAACGGAACCGCCAGCAGAGCGAGCGCGGCGATCATGGCAACCTCCGGGAGAGTGGGCACATTGTCGCGCGCCGCGCGAGCCGGTGAAAGTCCGCGGCCCCCGATTCCGTACTATACTGTGATTCCCGTCTCCGTTCCGAGGTCGTGATGCCGAACCCACCGGCGTTCGCTTCTCAGTTCGAGTTCACCCCGGACAACAGCGCCGTCGTGATCGCGCTCGCCGGGAAGATGGACCCGGAAGCGGTTCAGGAACTGCACCCGCAGATTCAGGAAGTGTACCGGGCCGGGGTCCGCCGGTTCGTGTTCGACCTGAGCGGCCTGGAGTACGCCGGCAGCCTGGGCCTGCGGCTGATGGTCGGGCTACAGAATCAGGTGAAGGGGCACGGCACCGTGACGCTGTGCAAGCCGAACGACGCGGTGCGCAAGATGCTGGAGATGACGAAGCTGCTGACGGTGCTGCCGCTGTTCGCCTCGCGCGGCGAGGCGCTGGAGGCTGCGAAGAGTTGAAGCCGCTTGCGGCTTCGCGAGCGCGAAACCGCAAGCGGCGTTCGGTGATCACCTCTTACCCACTTGATCCTTCGCGGCCTTGACCACAGCTTCCACCGTGAAGCCGAAGTGCTTGAGCAGGTCCTTCAGCGGGGCGCTCGCGCCGAAGCTGCGCATCCCGATGATCGCGCCCTTGTCGCCGGCGTACCGCTCCCAGCCCATCACGGTGCCCATCTCGACGCACACGCGGGCCGTCACGCCGGGCGGGATCACGCTGTCGCGGTAGGCCTGATCCTGCGCCTCGAAGATGTCCCACGAGGGCAGGCTCACGACGCGGGCCTTGATGCCCTCGCCGGCGAGCTTCTCCGCCGCGTCCGCGGCCAGCGACAGCTCACTGCCGGTGGCGATCAGCAGCACGTCCGGCGCGTCCACCTTGTTCAGCGCGTACCCGCCCTTCGTCAGCCCGCTGGCCGGGTTGTACTTGGTGCGGTCGAGCGTCGGGAGCGCCTGCCGGGTCATACACATCACGACTGCGGTGTGCTTCTGGGTCAGCGCCACCTTGTACGCTTCCGCCACTTCGTTCGCGTCGCCGGGGCGCAGCACCATCAGCTTCGGGATCGCCCGCAGCGACATGATCTGCTCGATAGGCTGGTGCGTCGGACCGTCCTCGCCCACGCCGATGCTGTCGTGCGTGAACACGTACAGTACCGGCATCCCCATGATCGCCGCGAGGCGGATCGGCGTGCGGCCGTAGTCCGAGAAGATGAGGAACCCGGAGCCGTAGGAGCGGAGCTTGGACTGCGCCATGCCGTTCATGATCGCGCCCATGCCGTGCTCGCGCACGCCGAAGTGGACGTTGCGGCCCGCGGGCGTCTTCGACGTGAACACCCCGGCTTCGGGGAACTTCAGGAACGTCTTCGTCGAGGGGTTCAGGTCCGCGCTGCCGCCGACGACCCACGGCACGTTCTTGGCAATGGCGTTCAGCACGGTGCCGCTGCTGTCGCGGGTGGCGATGCCCTTCGCGTCGGTCGGGAACACCGGGATGTCCTTGTCCCAGCCCGCGGGCAGGTCGCGGGCCTCCATCGCCTCCAGTTCCGCGGCCTCCTTCGGGTACTTCGCCTTGTACTCGGCGAACAGCTTCGTCCAGGCGGCGTGGGCCG
>SXHE01000247.1 GCA_005773755.1 Planctomycetia bacterium | reverse complement strand
TCGGAGCGGGTGTCCGCGGCGCGCGGGTTCTCGGCCTGTTCGGGCGCGACGTAGTCCGGCGTGCCGACGAACACGCCGGGGTGCGTCAGCTCGTTGGTTTCGGGGTCGGGATCGTCTTCGAGGATGCGCGCCAGGCCCATGTCCAGAATCTTGACCCGCGGCAGTTTCCCCGTGCGCCCCTCCTGTGGGGCCAGCGGCGACGGGCTAATCATCAGGTTGGAGGGCTTGATGTCGCGATGAACCAGCTTCACCTCGTGAGCGTGTTGCAGGCCCTCGGCCACCTGGCGCGCGTAGTAGACGACATCGACGACGGGCAGCGGGCCGGTCTGCTTGACGAGCCGCAGCAGGTCGATACCGGGAACGTATTCCATCGCGACGAACGGAACCGCGCCGTCGAGTTCGGTTTGGAAGATGGTGACGATGCACGGGTCGTTCATCCGGCCGGACGCGCGGACCTCGCGCTTGAACCGGCCGCGGGTGCCCGGCTGGTCGAGTTTCGCCGGGGTGATGATCTTGAGGGCGACGAGCCGGTTGACGCCCGGCTGCCGGGCCTTGTAAATGACGCCCATGCCGCCGCGGTTGATCTCCTCGATGATCTCGTACCCGGCGATCACGCGACCCGGCCCGACGGTCCGCGCGCGGCGGAACTCTTCCGCGCTGGCCGCCGCCTCCGGGTTGGTGACGACCGTGCCGGACGACGCGCCGTGCGCGGCCGGCTCGTCCGGCAGTTGGGTGTTCGCCATCGTGCAGGACGGGCAGATCGCGCGCACGTCGGCCGGCACCGGCTCCGAGAGCAGGTGATCCCAAACGTTCCCACAGGGGCAAGTCAGGCGGCGCGTGGACATTCGCGGTCCCGATCGGAAAGTTCCAGAGTCCCCATTCTATCGCATCACCCTGACGCGGGGTGGCGCGGATTACAACACCGGTTGTCCGCGATTGGCATTAGAATCGGGTGATAGCGAACAGGCGGGTAAGGAGGACAGCGAATATGACGGTGCGCCTCGTGTGCCGGGCCTGCGGTAAGCGACTCAAGCTGCCCGACGGCGCGGACCGGAAGCGGGCGGCCAAATGCCCCAAGTGCTTCGCCCCGGTCGACCTGACCGCGGCGCTGGAGGCGTCCGCGTATCTGCCCACAGTCGCCATCCCGAAGCTCACATTAACAACGGCCGCGCCCGCGCCGCGCGCCGGGGCCAAACCCGCCGCGCTGATTGGAGAGGAAGACCCGCTTCCTTATTTGCCCACGAAGCCGACCAGAGCCACAGACCCGCCGAAAGAGAAAGCGAAAGACGAGGGCAAAGAGAAGGAAGAACCGAAAGAAGCAGAAAGAACAGTTGGCTCAAGCCCCGCGCTCGCCAAGAAGGAGCCGCTGTCGCTCGACGATGAGGGGCCGCTGTCGCTCGACGACGACACGGCCCCGGAGGGCGCGCCCGAGCCGGAGCCGCCGTTTCGCGTGCCGGTGTGGGTGCTGGCCGATTCACTCCGCCAGATCGTCGGGCCGTGCTTCGCGGTACTCGTGCCGCACGGGATGTTCCTCGAACACGAGCCGATGAAGCCGTTCCTGTACGTCCCCGTCGGCTTACCGGTCGAATCGCCCGCGGCCGGGGAACTGCTCATCGTGCTGCCGGACAACCGGGCCGTCACGGTCCGGTTCGCCGGCCGCGGCTAGCGCCCGTTGGCGCGCGACACGCGGACCTTTCTCGCCGGCGAGCGCCCGGTGCCGCTTGCGGCCGACTACCGGCGCAAGTGGTGGATGCTGTGGGCCGCGCTGATCTTCGCGCTGGGCCTCGCGGTCGGGCCGCTCGCGCTGTCGCAGACCGCCGCACTGAGCCTCGATGTCGCGCTGAAGGTGGGGGCGGGGTTCGCGGCCGTCGGGTTCCTCGCGAACGCGGCCACGGTCCTGTTTTCCCGGCGCTCGGTCCCCGGTCAGCTCGTGATGATGGCGAGCGCGGGCGCGCTCGTTACCGTTGTGTTCCTGTTCGGCGCGACCGCGTACATGGTCGGTTTGCAGACGGGGGCCGAGCGGGAACGGGCGAAGGCCGAGGAGAAGCCGCCGGGCGAGCCGAACCCGCCGCCCGCGCCGGTTCCGCCCGGTCCCGGCGTGCCGGGACTTCCTCAGCCCCCGGACCCCGGCCCGCGCCCGCCGTCGCACCTCGATCGCGCGCGGTCGAAGGGCGTGAGCGTACTCGAAGACGGTCCCGCCGATGTGTCCGCGCTGGCGCTGGCCGCGGACAACAACTCGCTCGCCATCGGGTACGCCGACGGCATCACGCGCCTATGGCCGCTCGACCAGCCGACGTTCGACGCGATGCTGCCCGGCCCGAAGGCCGATGGCCCCGTGTCGCGGCTCCAGTTCGACAGTTTGAGCCGGTTCGTGTTCGCGACCACGACCAACGGCGTCGTCGCGGCACCGCGCACCGGGCCGTTCGTCACGCCCGCGAAGGTTCCCGGCGCGCCGGTCGCCGTCGGCCCGGAGTTGTCGAACGAGCGGGTCCGGTTCGCCGCCGTTCGCGGGAACACGATACAACACCGGTTCCTGGCGACCGCATTCGTGGCGAACCCGCCGGCGAAGAAGACCGACAAGGCCGCGTTCGTGTTCCCCGGCAAGGGCGACGAGGTGGTTCCCGGCGCGAGTGCCGCGGACCCACAGAAGCCCAACGGCGCGCCCGGCCCCACGTTCCTCGCCTGGGGCGCGGGCAACCGGCTGTTCGCGGGGCTGAACGACGGGGCCGTCGCGATCTGGTCCGAAACGATGCGCCCGGAACCGCAGAGCCGCGACCACAAGGCGACCGTGAAGGCGTGGGCGCGGGCCAACACCGGCGACTTCGCGACCGGCGACGAGCAGGGCAACCTCGGCGTCTGGAGCGCGAAGGGCGGTAAGCCGACGGTCGGCTCGGTGCTGGTGACGCCGATCACCGGGCTGTCGTTCGCGCCGTCCGGCGCGCGACTGCTGATCGCCGACAGCACCGGCTGGCTGGTGATCTGGGACGTGGCGAACGGCAAGGCGCTTCACCGCGTCAAGCGCCCGGTGCCGGTCAAGGCGCTCGCGTTCGGCCCCACCGACGACATCGTAATTCTGGCCGTCGGCAAAACGGTCGAGGTGTGGTCGGTCGCGGAGTTGGTGAAGTGAGGCGAACGATCGAGGTCAACGAGGTCCAGTGATGATCGATGGCGCGGCTCCTGGGTCGGACGGTACGAATCGACAATCCGCGCTCCGCGCCTGGTGCGTGCTGGTCGTGCAAAGCGCGCAGCGGCACTGGCGCGTGCGGCAGATGGGGTGGATCTCGCTCGGCCTGCTCGCGCTCGTCGTGGCCTGGGTCGCGCTCGTCACCGAGCGCGGGGCGTGGAACCTCGCGGACCAGCGGGCCCGCCGCGCGGCCGGGTCCAACCGCGACGAGGCCGAGCGCCTGCGCCCGTCCAACCGCTATCACGCGGTCGGCTGGATGATGAGGCCGGACCTGCCGGTGCCGGTCGAGCCGAACGTCGTGCTGGTCCGGCCGCTCCGAGACCACGAAATGCCCAACCCGCTCAACCCCACCGAAGACGCGCTCCGCTCGCTCGTTCTCTCGGTCCCCAAAGCCGTAATGCGGTCCGAGAAGTTCCTCCACGACTGGGGGTTCATGACGTACTCGCGCTGGGTGGTTCACCTCGTGTTCATGGGCTTCGTGCTGCCGCTGTTCACGCTCTCCTACGCGAGCGGGGCGTTCGGCACGGACCGCGAGTCGCGGTCGCTGGTGTGGCTGATGACGCGGCCGATCCCGCGAAGCGGCATCTACCTGGCCAAGTTCGTGGGCACGCTGCCGTGGTGCCTCGCGTTCGGCATGGGCGGGTTCGTTGCCGTGTGCTGCGCGGGCGGGCCGCACGGGCGCGAGGCGCTCGCGCGCTACTGGCCCGCGGCGGCGATGGCGACGGTCGCGTTCGCGTCACTGTTCCACCTGGTCGGCGCGATCTTCCGCCGCCCGGTCGTCGTCGGGCTGGTGTACGTGTTCTTCTTCGAGGCCGTGGTCGCGGCGCTGCCGGGCAGCTTGAAGTTACTCAGTCTGACGTTCTACGCGCGGTCGCTGATGTATAATGAAGCGGCCGGCGCGGAGTACCCGGTCGAGATGCTACCCGCGATGACGGCCGCCGTGACGAGCGAAACCGCGTGGTGGGTGCTCGGCTCCGCGACGGTCGGCATCACGCTCCTGGGCATGTGGCTGTTCGCGCGCTCCGAGTACCGCGACGACGTGTGAGACCCTCCCGATGTCTGCCCCTCCGACCGAACTCACCGAAGTGCCGCTGCACGGGTTCCGCGGCGCAACGGACGGCGCGCCGGCGGCCCGGCCGCACGGCCTCACCGTTGCCATCAGCCGGCAGGCCGGCGCGCGGGGCACGACCATCGCCCGCAAGGTGGCCGAAATCCTCGACTGGCAGGTGTTCGACCACGACACCCTCGATTACCTCGCGCAGAATGACACCGCACGCGAGCAGTTCCTGGCCGAGGTGCCCGCGGGCGCACTTGCCTGGGCCGACGCCCAACTCGCCCGGTTGTTCCGCTATCACGGGTTGAACGCCGAGGGCGAATCGCTGCGCCGGGTGAGGCTGGTACTGGCGGTCGCCGCGCGCGGCAGTGCGGTCGTGGTGGGCCGCGCGGCCGGGTTCCTGCTGCCCGCGGAAACGACGATCCACGTGCGCGTGATCGCCCCGCTCGATTCGCGGGTCGCGTACATGGCCCAGGAGCTGCGGCTCACGCGCCCGGAAGCGGTCGAAGAGGTCCGCGCCCGCGACGAGCGCCGCGCGCTGTTCCTCGACCAGACGCTCGCCCGCGACCCGTCCGACGTGACCGCGTTCGACGTGGTGGTGAACTCCGACCGGCTCGGGGTGGAAGGCGCGGCGCAGTTCGTCGGCTGGGCCGTGCGCACCAAGCAGATGCTCACGGAACTGACCGAACCGAACGAGCACCACGCGCACGACACTCTCGAAGACCTCACAGGCGCGTGATGACTCCGTTCGCCGCGTTCGCCCGGACCGCCGCGGCGCTGGCCCCGCGAACCGCAGTCGTACTCGGCTCCGGCCTCGCCGGGGCGACACGGGCGTTCGCGGAGCGCGCGTCCGTGGGCTTCGGCGACATCCCCGGCCTCGTCCCGCCCACGGTCCACGGTCACGGCGGGCGGCTCGCGGTCGGCGCATGGGCCGGTGTGCCCGCGCTGCTGTTCCTCGGCCGGCAGCACTTCTACGAGGGCCACTCCTGGCAGACGGTGACCGGCACCGTGCGCACCGTGGCCGAACTCGGCGCGCGGCGCGTCGTGCTGACGAACGCCGCCGGCGGCATTCACCCCGCGCTCCAACCGGGCGATCTGATGGCGCTCCGCGGGCACATCAAGCTGCTCGACGCGACCGCCTGGCGCGGGCTGGCGAGTGACAACGCGGTGTCACAGCCGTACTCCGCGTGCCTCGTCGATGCGATGCAAGCGAACGAGCGTGCGGCGGGGCGCGAGCTGCTGGCGGGCGTGTACGCGGCGCTCACCGGGCCGAGCTACGAAACCCCGGCCGAGATCCGCGCGCTGGCGCGGTGCGGCGCGGACGCGGTCGGCATGTCCACCGCGACGGAAGCAGAGGAAGCGGTACGGCTGGGGATGGAAGTGGCCGGCATCTCGTGCATCACCAACAAGGCCGCCGGCCTGGGCGGGGCCCCGCTCGACCACACCGAAGTGCTGACGAACGCGAAGCTCGCCGTCGAACGCATGGGGGAACTACTGGCGGCGCTGATCGCAGCGGCGTAGCGGGCAGTTTCGCGCCGCGGTAGAATACTCGCGTCATCCACGCTCACGGAGCGTTCCCCGATGTCCGCACTGCTTGCACCCGTTCGCCTCGCCGAACGGCTCACGACCGCCGAGCGGTTTCGTAAACTCGCGGCCGAGTGGAAAGAGCAGTCCCAATACATGTCGAACACCACGACGATGGCGATGCTGCGCCCGTACCAGGCGATCATCGGAATGGGCCTTCCGGTCGTGCCGCTGATTCTCGAAGCGCTGCGAGACGACCCGGACCACTGGTTCTGGGCGCTGGAAGTCATCACGGACGCGAACCCCATCCCGGATGATGCGAAGGGCGTCGTTTCGGTGATGCGCGAGGCGTGGCTGAATTGGGGGCGCGAACAGGGGCTACTCGCGTGAGCGGTCACAACCCGAGCGCGACGCCGAACGCGGCGTTCCCGAATCTGACGCCGATCAACCACCGCGGCATCGGCCCTGCTGACTACGAGTACAACTGCATCGCGTGGGCGTGAGGAAACGTGCTCCGTTGGTGGCAACCCGGACCCAAAGCGCACTGGCCAGTATCGTGTGATCCCGATGATCTGACGATCGGGAACCTGCTGGCGGCACTCACGGCGGTCGGGTTTGCGGCGTGTTCCAACGGCGCGCCGGAGGAGGGCACGAGAAGATCGCCGTCTGCGCAGCCGCAACCCAATACACACACGCGGCGCGACTCCTACCCAGCGGGAAGTGGAGCAGCAAGTTGGGTAAAGCCGCGCTCATCGAACACGACACCCCGGAAGACGTGGCCGGCGGGGTGTATGGCGACATCTACCAATACATGAAGCGCCCGCTCACGGTTTGACCGGCTTCCCTTCCTTCTTCAACTCGTCATCTTCCGCCTGGATGAAAATTCGCGGCTTCAGCACGACGACCCAGACCTTGCCTTTCGGTGCGTAGGCCAGTTTGAAGAGCAACGTGCCGCCGTCCGCGACCACCGCGGACCCGGTCGCGCCCAGGTCTTCGACGATCGGCGACTGTGCGATCAGCTTCACGCCCTTGATCTCGCCCAGCTCGCGCTTCTTGATCCCGGTGATGGTTGTCGATTGCTCGGTCAGCTTGAACCGCACGAAGCGGCGGTCGGCCGACACCACCGGCACCGCGACCAGCGCGAACCCTTCCTTCACAAACAGCGGGTTGTCGCGCGCGGCACCGGCCACCTCGCCGTGGTTGGTGTACGGCACCACCGTCCGCCGCGCGCTTACCGTCGTTTCCGCCCCGTTCACGAACCGCGCGTTGGAAGTCTGCACCAGCCGCGCGTCCTTGAGCAACTTGTTCGCGTTGTCGAGTAGTACCGCTACGAGCTTGTGATCCGGGAGCAGTTCGTCGCCTTCCGCGCCGGTCGCGAGCAACACCGGCGGCTTGCCCTTGCTCGCCTCCGGTAGAGTCTTCAGCAACTTCTCGTAGGTCGCGGTGTCGAGTTCGAGCACGTCGGCTTTCACGTCGATTGCGATATCCTGAAGCCGCGCGAGCGCGTCGAGCAGGTCTTTGATCTCCTCTTGCACCTTCGCGGTGGCGCGCACTTCGAGCTTGCCGTTGTCGCGCTCGATCAGTTGCGGGCCGGCTGCGCCTTTCGGTTCGCCCAGGGCGATGGTGCTGAGGATGAGCTTCACCACGGCGTCGGCGTCGGGGAGCTGGTTCGCCTTGCCGTGGTCGCCGATCAGCGGCTTGATGTTGTAGACCCTCGTGACGAGCGCCTTCTCGTCCGGCTTCTTCGGTGCCGGTTGCGCGGCGAGCGGCGCGGCCAGCAGTGCGAACACGAACAGCGCGGCGAGCTTTGCGGGCATTGTCGGTCTCCTCGTCGTGAGGGCGGTTGTCGTTCCAACGCGCAACGCGATGCGCCGTTGGCGCGGTCAGCCCTGTAGTCCCTTCAACACTTCCGAAACGCACGCGCCGATGGTGTCGAGGTTGTACCCGCCTTCTTGAACGACGACCGCGGGCAGGGCCAGTTCGCGCACGGCCGCGCCTATCTCCGCGAAGAACTTGGTGGGCAGCTTGAACCCGCCGATGGGGTCGGATTCGTGCGCGTCCGCGCCGAGCGCGAACACCAGGAACGCCGGCTTGAACGCGCGCACCGCGTCGAGCGCGCGGGCCAGCGCGGGGCGGTACTCCTTCGCGCCGGTGCCCGGTGGCAGCGGCACGTTCAGGTTCGCGCCGAGGCCCGCACCGGTCCCGGTCTCGTCGGCGAACCCGCTGAAGAACGGGTACAGCGCGGCCGGGTCGCCGTGGACCGACACCGTGAGCACGTCGGGGCGCGCGTAGAAGATGTGCTGCGTGCCGTTGCCGTGATGAACGTCCAGGTCGAGCACCGCGACTGGGCCGCGTTTCGAGAGCCGTTCCGCGGCAACTGCGGTGTTGTTGAAGTAGCAATAGCCGCCGCAGCGGTCGTGTTCCGCGTGGTGGCCGGGCGGCCTCGTGAGCACATACACGCCGCGCTCGGTGCCCTCGGCGATCAGGTCCGCGGCGCGGGCCGCGGCGCTCGCCCCGCCCAGCGCCGCGGCGAAGGTGCCCGGCAGGATCGGCGTGTACGTGTCGAAGCAGTACAGGCCGCGGAGCGCGCGGGTGCCGGTCGCACGCGGGTTCGGGCCGTATGGGAACACGGTGGGCCAGAGTTGCTTCGCCGCTGGGTCGCGTGCCTTCTTCGCTTCAATGCTGGCTTCGCGCAGGTAGTTGATGTAGGCCGCGTGGTGAACGCCCGCGACGCACTCCTCGCTCGGCTTCGGCGGCTCCTCGAAGGCGAACCCGCCCGCCGCTTCGAGCGCGGCGCGGATCGCGTCGAACCGGCCCGGCGCGTCGTAGCACGGGATCACGGTGCCGCTCTCCCACTCGCCGGGCGCGGCGTGATCCGCGTGCTTCGGGTTCAGGATCACGCGCATCGTGTTTGGTATCTGGTGTTGGGTGTTTGGTCCCGCCGCGGCTCGAACCGATCACGAACCCGCGCGACACCATACACTAAATAGGAAACACGAAACACGGAACACCAAACACCAAGCAAGCCATGCCGCGCATTCTGATCGCCGACGACAGCCAACTCAACGCGGAGTTGCTCGACGCCCACCTGGACGGCAGCGGGTTCGAGACGAAGCTCGTGTACAACGGTGAGGACGCGCTCGCGGTGGCGCGCGCGTGGAAGCCGGACCTGATCTTGTTGGACGTGATGATGCCGAAGCTGAGCGGGTTCGAGGTGTGCCGCCGGCTCCGGGCCGACGACGTGACGAAGGGCGTCTCCGTGCTGATGGTCACGGCGCTCGATCAGGCCACCGACGTGGAGACCGCGGTGGAGTCGGGCACGGACGACTTCCTCACCAAGCCGATCAACAAGAACGAACTGCTGCTCCGCGTGCGGGCCATGCTCGCCAGCCGCAACGAGGCGACCGACGCCGACCGCGCGCTGGTGTACATCGGCCGCGTGCAACAGGGGCTGTGAGGCGAACGGCCGGCGTGAGCCGGCCGGTGTTTTCTCCCCGCTGCCAACTCTTACCGGCCGGCTCACACCGGCCGTTCGCCAGGAACATCATGTCTGTCAAAGTCATCCTGAAGCCCAAGCGCGCGCAACCGTTCTTCGGGCGGCACCCGTGGGTGTTCGCCGGCGCGATCGAGCGCCTCGACGGAACGCCCGCCGACGGCGACGAGGTCGATCTGGTTTCGCACGGCGGCAACTTCGTCGCGCGCGGGCTTTACAACAGCCAGAGCAAGATCAACGTGCGGCTGTACTCGTGGCAGGAGGGCCAACCGCTCGACCGCACGTTCTTCCGCGACCGGCTCGCGAGTGCGATCCACTTGCGCCACGACACCCTGAAGCTGAACGGCTCCGACGCCGGCTACCGCGTGTGCTTCAGCGAATCGGACTACCTCACCGGCATGATCGTGGACCGCTACGGCGACTGGCTCACGGTCCAGTTCACCGCGCTGGGCCTCGCCAACCGGCGCGAGATGATCGTGGACGTGCTGCGCGAACTGCTGAACCCGAAGGGCATCTACCTGCGCACGGAGAAGGGCATCGGCAAGCTCGAAGGACTCGCGCTGCACGACCAACTGCTGTGGGGCGAGCCGCCGCCGGCGGACCTGAGCATCGCCGAGAACGGGATGCGGTTCCTGGTGAACCTCGCGGAGGGCCAGAAGACCGGGTACTACCTCGACCAGCGTGACAACCGGGCCGCGGTCGGGCGCATGTGCGCGGGCAAGCGGGTGCTCGACGCGTTCTGCTACAGCGGCGGGTTCGGGCTGTACGCGGCGAAGGGCGGCGCGGCGGAAGTGCTGGGCGTGGACGCCTCCGAGCCGGCGCTGGAACTGGCCCGCCGCAACGCCACTGCCAACGGCCTCGCGAACGTCACGTTCGAGAACGCCGACGTGTTCAAGTACCTGGGCGAACTCGCGACCGCCGGGCGCAAGTTCGATGTGGTGGTTCTGGACCCGCCGAAGTTCGCCCGCAACCGGGCCGCGGTGCCGGACGCGCTGAAGGGCTACCGCCGGTTGCACCAGCTCGCGCTGAAGCTGCTCGACAGGGACGGCGTACTGGTGTCGTGCTGCTGCACCGGCCTCATCACGATGACCGATCTGGAAGAGCTGATCGGGCAGGTGGCGGTGGAGGCGCGCCGCGACCTGCAACTGCTGGAGCGCCGCGGCGCGTCGGCCGATCACCCGGTGGCCGTGACGTGCCGCGAAACCGGCTACCTCAAGTGCGTCATCAGCCGCGCGCTGTGAGCGACCGCGGCCCACTTGTTCACCCCTTCGGGTACGGTACGGCGACGGTGGTTCGCGCGGTCGGGTTCAGCAGCACCACGCGCGCGCCGTCGGGCCACGTTACGACCACGCGGTCCACCGCGCGCAGCTCGCCCAGCCCGAAGTGGGCGACCGGTTCCATCTGGCACAGGTAGCCGCTGCCGGCGCAGATGCCCTTCGCCCGAACGCGCCCGCCGTACTCGGCGCGAACGACCGCGCCGCGGGCCGGTGCGCCGAACCGCGTCAGCGGGCGCACGCGCAGCCAGTTCGGGTACGCCGCCCGCGCTTTGAACACCGCCAGCGGTTGTGGTTCCTTCTCCCCGCGTGAGACGAGCAGTTCGAGCACGCCGTCGCCGTCGAAGTCGCCGACCGCCGCGCCGGTGCCGAAGCCGTCTGCGTCCAGCGCCGCGCCCGCGTCCAGCATCGTGAGTTCGAGTGCACCCCCGACCTGGCGGTCGGGGTTCGCCAGAACCTCGGCGCGGTACAGCCGGTTCGGTTCGCCCAGGTTGTTGAAGAACAGCTCGTCGTTGCCGTCGTTGTCGAAGTCGGCGGCGATCACCGTTCGCACCGCGGACGGGAACGCGAGGCCCGGCGTCGCGCGGTCCGTCCAGGTGCCGCGCGGCCCGCGCACCATCAGTCGGTGCGGGCCGTCCCAGTTGCCCCACGCCAGCGCCAGTTCGCCGCCCGCGTCTAGGGCGGTCACTCCGCGGCCGTGCTCCTCGCAGTCGCGCAGGCGCAGCTCGTGGGCCACTTCTTGAAAGGTTCCGTCGCCGCGGTTGCGGAACGCGAAGTTCGCGCCCTGCTCGTTGGTGCAGAACAGGTCGGGGTGGTTGGAGAACAGCGGAAGTGCGAGTGCGCCGCGCCCGCAGGCGGTGCGGGCCAGGTCGAGTGGCGGGGCGAGGTCGGCGAGTGCGCCGCCGGGGGCGAGTTCGTACAGCCGCATCGGGCGGCCGTAGTTCGCCACGAAGAACCCGTACCGCCCGACCCCGCGGCGGTCGATCACCGCGACGCTCCGGCCCGACGCGAGGTTTCGCGCGGCCCGGTTTTCCGGGCGCTCGAACAGGTCTTCCCAGCCGCCGTCGGGCCGGCGCTTGAACAGACGGTCCGCGTACTTCTTCGGCCCGGTGAACGTGTCCGCGTTCAGGACGTACAGCTCTTCGCGCCCGTCGCCGTCGAGGTCGCCCGCGGCCACGCCAATTGCCTGCCTGCCCTCGTCGGCCAGTTCGGGCGGGGCGGTGTCGCGCAGTTGGCCGCCGGACCAGGTGAGCACGCGGTTCGGCCCGCCGTACCCGGCGATCACGACGCACGGGCGCACCCCGTCCGGCGCGGCGACCGCGGCCCCGTAGTGCAGTCCCGGCGGGTTGTCCGCGATCAGGCCGGAGACGTCCTCGAACATCGGCACCCTTTGGGGTGGGAGTCGGCCGCGGCACGCGGTCAGGTGAACCGTAACTCATTGGCGCGAAAGCGCAAACGAAAAATCCCGGGGCCGCGACAGTGGCGGCTCCGGGCGTTCGTGGGTTCGGATTGTTCCGGCGGCGCGCTACCGCAAGCTGACGTGGACACCGCCGTTCTCCTGAATCTGCTTCACACTCACGGAGAACGAGGGCCGCGCGCCGGGTCGCGTGTAGTAGACCCGCACCTGCGCCAGATCGACGTCGGGAATCTTGTGCCGCGCCGCGACCGGCGTGCCGACCTTCTCACCCGGAAGCTGGACCTCCCAGCGGTCGTTGCCGGACAGATTGTAGAGGCGGAGGGTGCGCGTTCCCTTCTCGTAGTAGAGGTCGTCGAGTTTGGGTGTGGGGAGCGCACCGCGATGAGCGATCCATGCGGGGTCGTTGGACCCCAGCGCGTGCGGGGAAGGGGGCGGCCCCGGCGGGACCGGGGTGCCGCAGCCGAGCAACCCGACCAGAACCGCCGTCAGGCCCACGCGGGTGCTGAGTCGCGTCTTTCGCAGCTCGGTCATGTCAACCCAATTCCGTGGGCGGAGAGGATCGGTTCGCGCGTCCGATGGTTGCGCGTCCGGCAGTCGCTTAGTTGAAACGTAGCACCCGGAGCTGTCAAGAGGAAGTGTTTGCGACCAAAAACGCCGGTTGCGGCTTCGCTCGTGCGCAGCCG
>SXHE01000246.1 GCA_005773755.1 Planctomycetia bacterium | reverse complement strand
TCGGACCAGTCCTGCGAAAAGTTGCTGCCGCTGAGGTCGTGGTAGGTCGCGTTTGGCACCGTGCGATCTTCGAGGTGTTCCAGGTTCAGTTTCTGCTGAGACGGACCGTTGGACTTGGCCGCGCGGCGACGGTTCGACATGGCGCTCTCCGGGGTGAGCAGCAGGGGGGATTGGGCCTTCGCGCTCGTTGGAGGGGTGGAGCGTCAGAAGTTGCCCAACCCGCTCATTCTGAACACGGTGCGCGTGAGTACAAGCGATAGATTCGCTCCCACTTCAATTTTTCATCTTCGCCGGGAATCACAGGCGCACCGGCCCGCACACGCGGATCGCGCGCCGTACACTGGTGATGTCATTCACTTTCCGACTACCGAGGGGCGCTCTCCATGCCTTGCTCTCTCCGTTCGCTCACACTCGTGTTAACTCTGCTTATCACCGGCCCCGTTCGCGCCGCGGACGAGCCGAAAGCCAAAGACAAGGACGCCGACTGGGTGCCGCTGTTCAACGGCAAGAACCTGGACGGCTGGACGCCCAAGATCACCGGCTACGAGTTGGGCGACAACCACGCGGACACGTTCCGCGTCGAGAACGGCGTCATCAAGGTCGGGTACGACAAGTACAAGGAGTTCGGCGGCAAGTTCGGCCACCTGTTCTACAAGGAGAAGTTCTCGCACTACCGGCTGCGGATCGAGTACCGGTTCACCGGCGACCAGTGCAAGGGCGGGCCGGGCTGGGCCACCCGCAACAGCGGGGTGATGTTCCACTGCCAAGACCCGAAGACGATGCGCAAGGACCAGGACTTCCCCGTATCGGTCGAGGCCCAGTTCCTCGGCGGGCTTGGGAAGGGGAACCGCACCACGAACAATATGTGCTCGCCGGGCACGCACGTCGTCATGGGTGGCAAGCTTTTTACCACCCACTGCACGAACTCGAAGTCGAAGACGTACCACGGCGACGTGTGGGTGACGGCCGAGATTGAGGTCCACGGCAGCGGCACCGTGAAGCACTTCGTCGAGGGCGAACTGGTTCTGGAGTACGAGAAGCCGCAACTGGACGAGAAGGACGCGGACGCCAAGAAGCTCATTAAGGACGGCAAGGTACTGATCGAGGAGGGCTACCTCGCGCTGCAAGCCGAGAGCCACCCGGTCGAGTTCCGTAAGGTCGAGATCAAAGTCCTCAAGAAGTGACTCGATTTGGATTTGCAGCGAGCCGGAAGTGTGAGCGATGGACGGCGTTGTCCGTCGCTCACACTTCCGGCCCGTTCGTTTTTGGGTACTTGGGCAATTGGTTCCGGCTTCCGCGCCTGCATTTTCGCTCAAGTCCCCAGCCTACGCGAACCCGCTCAAGCGCCCCGCCGGGGCGGGTCGATGGGGGAAGTACTTCACTGACATCCCTCCCGACAGGACCGCACACCGTGACCACTCCGGCCGCCTCTCCGAACCCCGGCCCGATCGCCGTGGGGTTCCTCGCGGTACTCCAAGATCAGTCCGGTTGGCTCGGCGGGTATCTGGTAACGAACGGCTGGGGCCGCCCGCTCGAGTTCCGCCTGACGACCGCCGTGCAGCCCAACCGGGTCCAGACCGCCCTCTACGGGGCCACCCTCACGGAGTACCTCCATGCCGACGTGATCGGAAAAACCCTCGTAGAGAAAACGGGCACGAAACCCGATCTAATCGTTACGGACAGCCCCCCGGCGCTGGGTCTTCGGTCGCGAATCGAGATTCCGGTGATCTCACTCGCGATGCAAACCGGCACACTGGCGGAGACGGTTTCGCTGGCGCACCCGCGGTCGGGCGCGCCGCTGTACCTGCCGCTGCGGTTCGAGTCGGACCGGGCCGCCGTGGCGCGGCTGCTGGACCGCGTCGATCCGGCGGTCGATCTGGCGGAACCGTTCGCCCGCATCCGCGAGGCGGTGGGCGAGGCCCGCAAGATGGGAGTGACGAACCGTGCCGCTTGACGACGTACTCGACGCGATCACCCTCGATGTCGATCTGGAACCACAGACGCTCGACCTGCCGAAACTCGACTACCCGCTCGAACCGAACGTGCGCGAGCCGCGGCTGCTCACCGACGCGCCCTGGGTGCGCGCGCTGGGCCGGTTGGAACTGAGCGTGACGACCGAAGGGTGGAAGTTCCCCGCGCCACCGGTGGAACACGCGCCGCCCGCGAAGCCGCAAGTGGCCCGCCAGAACCTGCCCGCCCCTGTCCTTCCCGACGCCGCCGACTCGAAGCCCCGTATCCGCGCCAAGCCGACCGCCGACACGGTCCTCTTCAAAGACCGGCTGCTGTACCTGCTCCAGCCCCCGCTCGACGGTATCTTCGACGGCCGGCAGCTCGAAGTCCCCTTCGAGCCGTTCCCGTATCAGCTCGAAGGGATCGCGTTCCTGATGCCGCGCTACGGCGCGCTCCTGGCCGACGAAATGGGGCTGGGAAAAACGGCACAAGCGATACTTTCGTTACGACTCCTCTTCCACCAGGGGCAGATCAAGCGGGCGCTGATCGTGTGCCCGAAGCCGCTCGTTCACAACTGGGCGCGCGAGCTGAAGATGTGGGCACCGGACGTGCCGTTCGAGACGTTCGACGGCGACCCGGACCAGCGCCGCACCATGTGGACCGTGTCCAACTGCCCGCTCAAGCTCATCAACTACGAGACGCTGACACGCGACGCCGACCTCGCCACCGACAAGAAGACGTACTTCGACGTGGTAGTACTGGACGAGGCCCAGCGCATCAAGAACAAGGACAGCAAGACCGCGCAGGTGGTGCGCGGCATCCGCCGCGGGCGCAGTTGGGCGCTCACCGGCACGCCGGTCGAGAACCGGGCCGAAGACCTGGTCAACATCTTCGAGTTCGTGGACAGCGGGCGCATCCCGCACGGCACCCCGGACCGCCACATCCCGAAGTTCACCAGCGACAGCATCCTGCGCCGCACCAAAGACCTCGTCGCCACCGACATGCCGGCGAAGACGATCCGCGATCTCGAAATCGAGCTGACCGCCGCGCAGCGCGCCGCGTACGTCCGGGCCGAAGACGAGGGCGTCTACCAGCTCAACGAGATGGGCGACACGATCAGCATTCAGCACGTGTTCCAACTGGTGATGCGGCTGAAGCAGATTTGCAACTTCGACCCCGCGACCGGCGAGAGCGCGAAGCTCGAACAGTTGCTCATGGACATGGAAGAAGTGGCCGCGAGCGGGCGCAAGGCGCTGGTGTTCTCGCAGTGGGTCGAGCCGCTGGAGTACATGGCCGAGAAGCTCGCGGGCTACGGCCCGCTCCAGTATCACGGCAAGATTCCCCAGAACCAGCGCACGCCGATCCTGGACCGGTTCAAGAACGACCCGGACGCGCACGTGCTGCTAATGAGCTACGGCACCGGCAGCGTGGGGCTGAACTTGCAGTTCACGAACTACGTGTTCCTGTTCGACCGCTGGTGGAACCCGGCCGTCGAAGATCAGGCGATCAACCGCGCGCACCGGTTGGGCCAGAAGCACCCGGTCACGGTAACGCGGTTCCTAAGCGGCGAGACCATTGAAGAGAAGATCGCGAAGATCCTGGAAGCGAAGCGCGAGGTGTTCAACAACCTGATCGCGCAAGCGGACAAGCCCGAATCCCGCGGGCTGAGCGAGGACGAGATCTTCGGCCTGTTCGACATCAAAGCCCGGCCGAAGAGGGAGAAGCACTGATGCTGAGCGGGGGCTGAGCGGGGGGCGTAAGCCCCCTGGGTTTGAGTCCAGACACAGGGGGCTTACGCCCCCCGCTCAGGGGTTGGCTCGCAGGAACTTCTCTAATTCCTTGAGCTTGTCCGTGTTGATGAAATCCACGTCCGCGGCGAGCAGTTCCTTCCACACGTCGGACTTCTCCGGTGCCGCCCAGAAGCGCACCTTGCGGCCCTGCTTGTGGGCCTTCGCGACGAGGTCGTGCAACTTCTTGCGCTCGTCGTCGGGCATCGCGCCGGTGCCGTCCCACCTGAACAGCGCCTTCCACGACTGGCTCACCCACGGGATCAGGTGCGCCGGCGCGTCGCCGTCGAGGTCCGACGGGCGGCCGTCGAGCGCCGCGTACCGCACCTTCTGCGCGGCCAGCACCTTCGCGTCGCGGTTGCCGCTGACGACGACCGTGACCGCCTTCACCTCGGTCTTGCCGTCGCGCGTGACGCTCAGGATGTCCGCGTACTTCTCCAACACCTTCGCGAGCGCCGCGTAGGTGTCGGTCGCGTCAGTCTTCACGTCGATCATCAGATAGAAGGGCGCGCCCGGTTGGATCGTGCCCTTGTTGGCCTTCGCGCGGGCGCGGAGCGGGTCGAGATACAGCGCTTCGAGCGTGCGCTTGGTGTCCCAGTCGAGCGGCGTGTGCGCGACCAGCAGCGCGCCCTTCACGAGCCAGATGTCGGCTTCGATGCTGCAAAAGCCGCAGTCCAGCGCGTCGAGCAGCGGGCGCGGGTGCTCGTAGTCGTTGTGCGCGTGCGCGTGGGGCAATGGGGCCGGCGCGTCGGCGGCACACAACAGGAGGAGGAGCGAAAACATGTGACCCTCATGGTTCCGTAGAATCCTATCGCCCGTTGTACGCCGAGGCCGCCATGCCGAACCGACTCACAAACGAAACCAGCCTGTACCTGAAGCAGCACGCGAACAACCCGGTGGACTGGTTCCCGTGGGGGCCGGAGGCGCTGGCCCGCGCGAAGGAGTTGGACCGGCCCATCTTCCTCAGTATCGGCTACAGCGCGTGCCACTGGTGCCACGTCATGGAGCACGAGAGTTTCGAGAGCGCCGACACCGCGGCCGTGATGAACGCGCACTTCGTGTGCATCAAGGTGGACCGCGAGGAGCGCCCGGACATCGACACGATCTACATGAACGCGCTCCAGGTGATGACGCGCGAGGGCGGCGGGTGGCCGCTGTCGGTGTTCCTCTCTCCGGACCTGGCGCCGTTCTACGCGGGCACCTACTACCCGCCCGACGACCGCTACGCGGCCCACGGGCGGCCCAGCTTCAAGCGCCTGTTACTGGCGATCCGCGACGAGTGGACGAACCGCCGCGAGCACATCAGCACCGTCGGCCAGAACGTCGCCAACTACCTGCGCGAGATGGGCGCGAGCGAAGCGAGTGACGCAGCGGTGTCACCGGAGCTGCTGTCCGGCGCGCTGACCGCGTTGCGGCGCAGCTACGACCCCACGCACGGCGGGTTCGGCGGCGCGCCCAAGTTCCCGCACGCGCTCGAACTGCGCCTGCTCCTGCGCCTGAGCGACCGCTTCAACGACCCGGTCGCCCTGGACATGGTGAAGCACACGCTCACGATGATGGCCCGCGGCGGCATCTACGACCAACTCGGCGGTGGCTTCGCCCGCTACAGCGTCGACGCGCAGTGGCTCGTCCCACACTTCGAGAAAATGCTGTACGACAACGCGCTGCTCACGAGCGCGTACGTCGAAGCGTTCCAGAAGACGAAAGACCGGTTCTTTCTTGAGATTGCGGAAGACACCCTCGTCTATGTGACGACGGAAATGACTCCCACCGCCGACAGCGGCCCGTTCTTCTCCGCACAAGACGCGGACAGCGAGGGCGAGGAGGGCAAGTTCTACGTCTGGAGTGCCGACGAACTGCGCGCGGTTCTGGGCGACGACGACGCGGAGTTCGCCGGCAAGGTCTGGGGCGTCACACGGCGCGGCAACTTTGAGGGGCACAACATCCTGTTCCGCACGCTGCCCGACGAAGACGAGGCGAAGGCGCGTGGTCTCGGGGTTGATGCGTTCGCGAGGAAGCTCAACGGCGTAAAGGCAAAGCTCTACGAAACACGGTCGACGCGGGTGTGGCCGGGGCGCGACGAGAAGATTCTGACCGCGTGGAACGGGCTGATGATCGCCGCGTTCGCGAAGGTAGGTGCGGTCGTGAACTCGGAGGCATATCAATGGGTTGCAGAATCCGCCGCCGACTTCATCCTGACGAACATGCGCACCCCAGAAGGGCGACTCTACCGCACCGCGGGCGTCGGGCAGCCGCCGAAGCTCAACGGCTACCTCGAAGACTATGCCTTCCTCGCGGACGCGCTCGTCACGCTGTACGAGGCGACCTTTGATGCGAAGTGGCTCCGCGCGGCAATCGAACTGGCCGAAGTGATGCTGAAGCACTTCACCGACGCCAACGGCGGGTTCTTCTTCACCGCGGACGACCACGAGCAGCTCATCGCGCGCACGAAGGAGATGCACGACGGCTCGACGCCGAGCGGCAACGCTATGGCCGTGACCGTGCTGCTGCGGCTCGCCGCGCTGACGGGCCGGCGTGACCTTGCGGAGCCAGCCGAGCGCGCATTGCGCGACGCGCGAGAGACGATGGCCGAACACCCGGCCGCCAGCGGGCAAATGCTCCTCGCCCTCGACTTCTACCTGGGGCCGGTGCAACAGATCGCGATTGTCGGCGACGCGAGCGCGGACGACACGCGCAGCGCAATCGCGGCGGTTCACCGCGCGTTCGGCGCGCGGCGCGTGGTCGCGTTCCACGACCCCGCGACCAGCACACCGCCCGCGGAACTGGCGGCGCTGTTCGCCGGCAAGGAAGCGGTGGGCGGCGCGGTGACGGTGTACGTCTGCGAGAACTTCGCCTGCCAAGCGCCATTGGTGGGGGCAGAAGCAGTGGAGAAACACTTCCAGTAGCTCGTTAGCCGCGAGCCGCAGGCGAGCGC